>NZ_JBSVWQ010000212.1:0-9785 GCF_054071215.1 Pseudomonas sp. SDO5522_S412
CTGAATGTGTTTCTGATACACCGCCTTCGCGAGCAAGCCCGCTCCCACATTGGATCTTTGCAAGCCGGCAAATCTAAGCTGGCTGGTCCAGCTCAAGACCCACGCCCAACTGCCGCGACAGGCACGGCCAGCGCTTCCACGCCGCTTCCGTGTCCGGGCTCTTGAGCTTGTCGCGGTAGGCTTCGACCGACTCCAGCGCAAAACTCTCCTCGTTAAGCATCTCATCCACCGCGTGGTGCACCGCCTCATCCAGCTGATTGGCAAACGCCTCGCCGATCAATTGGTGGGCAATCACGTTCGCCACAGTGGTATCCAGCGGAATCAACGGCTGGCCGAAGTGCTTGATATACAGATCGTTGACCTCTTCCACCAGGCGATGCGCCAGGTAAGCCTCATCCAGCAAACCGTCCAGGCCTTCATGCCCGGCCAGGATCGCCGGCGGCTGCAGGAAGAAATGCTCGGCGATTTTCAGCACCGGTTTGATCTGGCTTTCAATACCGGCTTCGCGGGCGACATCGTTGGCCGCGTCCAGCAGATCGGGGACCTGGTCGATGTAGGCGCTTACAAAACGCGTCATCACGCCCTTGGCGTCGACGTCAGGCACGGAAATCGCCGGGTGCAGGTGCGGTAACTGGACTTCCAGCTGCTGAGCAAGCTGGCCAGTGCTGGATTCGTGTTGATGGGCACGGGAAATCTGCTCGCGCAATGCGGCGGTGTTCATGAAAGCTCCAGTGATGCAGGCGTAGGAAATAGGGAGAGCATAAGGTAGCTCGTTTATACGAGAGCCTAAGACGCATTTGTCATAATTATTTCATGGTTATGCGCTGGCGTTATATCAAATTGCCATCGTTCGTCGGATAACGCGCGCCACCGGTCCTGTTGTGTGGTCCGTTTCCTCATTTTCGTTCATTTGCCCGATCACATTGCGGGGTGGCGGTCGCTGTCTATACTCGATTTTGTACGCAATTAGCTGATGACGCCCGACTGCATGAGCAGGCAAGGCCTGGCGGTTGTAAGCAGTATGGAAGCCGCTCCCTTGGCCGCAGGTGCAAACCGGCGGGATAACAAGAATGATAAGGGGAACCCGCAATGACGCGACATCCACATGTTTGGATGGGCCTCCTGTTGTGGTCAGTATTCGGCCAGGCGCAAGCCGCCTGGACAACGAATATGGCGCCAGGGGCCACTGAAGTCAGTCACGCCGTGTTTGACCTGCACATGACCATTTTCTGGATTTGTGTGGCGATTGGCATCGTCGTGTTTGGCGCGATGTTCTGGTCGATGATCGTTCACCGGCGCTCCACGGGACAGGTGGCAGCCAAGTTCCACGAGAGTACGACGGTGGAGATTCTCTGGACCGTGGTGCCCTTGCTGATCCTGGTGGCGATGGCCATTCCGGCCACCAAGACGCTGATCAACATCTACGACAGCACTGAGTCGGATATCGATATCCAGGTCACCGGCTACCAGTGGAAGTGGCATTACAAATACCTGGGCCAGGATGTCGAGTTCTTCAGCAACCTGGCCACGCCCGCCGAGCAGATCCATAACCAGGCCGTCAAAGGCGAGCATTACCTGTTGGAAGTCGACCAGCCGCTGGTGCTGCCGGTGGGCGCCAAGGTGCGTTTCCTGGTGACCGCTGCGGACGTGATTCACTCCTGGTGGGTGCCGGCGTTTGCGGTGAAGCGTGATGCGATTCCCGGCTTCGTCAACGAGGCCTGGACCCGCATCGAAAAGCCCGGCATCTATCGCGGCCAGTGCGCCGAACTGTGCGGCAAGGACCACGGCTTCATGCCCATCGTGGTGGAGGTCAAATCCAAGGCCGACTACGACACCTGGCTCGGCGAGCGTAAGGAAGAGGCCGCCAAGCTCAAGGAGCTGACCTCCAAGGAATGGACCCTGGATGAGCTGGTGGCTCGTGGCGACAAGATCTACCACACCACCTGCGTCGCCTGTCACCAGGCCGAAGGCCAGGGCCTGCCGCCGATGTTCCCGGCGCTCAAGGGCTCGCCGATTGCCACCGGGCCCAAGGAAGACCACCTGCACCGCGTGTACTTCGGCAAGCCCGGCACCGCCATGGCGGCGTTCGGCAAGCAACTGTCGGAAGTCGATATCGCGGCGGTCGTGACCTATGAACGTAACGCCTGGGGCAACAACAAAGGCGACATGGTCACACCTAAAGACGTGCTGGCTCTGAAACAGGCGGAAAGCAAATGACTTCCTTCATTGCATATTCCCTGAACCGTCCCGCCCACTCGTTCGCAGGAGAAAGGCCATGAGCGCTGTGATCGATGACCACGGTCATGCCGGTGACCACGCTCACGGCCCCGCCAAGGGCCTGATGCGTTGGGTACTGACCACCAACCACAAAGACATCGGCACGATGTACCTGTGGTTCAGCTTCTGCATGTTCCTGCTTGGTGGATCGTTTGCCATGGTGATCCGTGCCGAGCTGTTCCAGCCGGGTTTGCAGATCGTCGAGCCGGCGTTCTTCAATCAGATGACCACCATGCACGGCCTGGTGATGGTGTTCGGTGCGGTGATGCCAGCGTTTGTCGGCCTGGCCAACTGGATGATCCCGTTGATGATCGGCGCGCCCGACATGGCCCTGCCGCGCATGAACAACTTCAGTTTCTGGCTGTTGCCGGCGGCGTTCCTGATGCTGGTTTCCACCCTGTTCATGCCCGGCGGCGGGCCGAACTTCGGCTGGACCTTCTACGCCCCACTCTCCACCACTTACGCGCCGGAAAGCGTGACGTTCTTCATCTTCGCCATCCACTTGATGGGCATCAGTTCGATCATGGGCGCGATCAACGTCATCGCCACCATCCTCAACCTGCGCGCTCCCGGCATGACGTTGATGAAAATGCCGCTGTTCGTCTGGACCTGGCTGATCACAGCCTTCCTGCTGATCGCGGTGATGCCGGTGCTGGCGGGCTGCGTGACCATGATGCTGATGGACATCCACTTCGGCACCAGCTTCTTCAGTGCCGCCGGTGGCGGTGACCCGGTGTTGTTCCAGCATGTGTTCTGGTTCTTCGGCCACCCCGAGGTGTACATCATGATCCTGCCGGCGTTCGGTGCCGTCAGCTCGATCATCCCGACCTTCTCGCGCAAGCCGCTGTTCGGCTACACCTCGATGGTGTACGCCACGGCGAGCATCGCGTTCCTGTCGTTCATCGTGTGGGCGCACCACATGTTCGTGGTGGGCATCCCGCTGGTGGGCGAGCTGTTCTTCATGTACGCCACGCTGCTGATCGCGGTGCCCACGGGCGTGAAAGTGTTCAACTGGGTCAGCACAATGTGGCAAGGCTCGCTGACCTTCGAGACGCCGATGCTGTTCGCGGTGGCCTTCGTGATTCTGTTCACCATCGGCGGTTTCTCCGGGCTGATGCTGGCCATCGCCCCGGCGGATTTCCAGTACCACGACACCTACTTCGTGGTGGCGCACTTCCATTACGTACTGGTGCCTGGGGCGATCTTCGGGATCTTCGCCTCGGCCTACTACTGGCTGCCGAAATGGACCGGCCACATGTACGACGAAACCCTGGGCAAGCTGCACTTCTGGCTGTCGTTCGTGGGGATGAACATGGCGTTCTTCCCGATGCACTTCGTAGGGCTTGCCGGCATGCCGCGTCGGGTGCCGGACTACAACCTGCAGTTCGCCGACTTCAACATGGTCTCTTCCATCGGTGCCTTCACCTTTGGCGCGACGCAGATCTTCTTCCTGTTCATCGTCATCAAGTGCATCCGTGGCGGCCCGCCTGCGCCAGCCAAGCCGTGGGATGGCGCCGAAGGACTGGAGTGGAGCATTCCTTCGCCCGCGCCGTACCACACCTTCACCACGCCACCGGAGGTCAAATGAACACCTCCCTATCCTGTGGGAGCTGGCTTGCCTGCGATGGCATCACTTCGGTGTACCTGAAAGACCGAGTTGCCAGCATCGCAGGCAAGCCAGCGCCCACAGAAAGGCCATTCGCAGAACATTCATTCGCAGGTGGCCGCCATGCTTGAGTCCGTGCCTATCAAGCGCCTGGTCACGCGCCTGCTGATCCTGGTGGTGGCGATGTTCGCCTTCGGGTTTGCCCTGGTGCCGATCTACGACGTGATGTGCAAGGCGTTCGGCATCAATGGCAAGACCGCCGGGCAGTACGAAGGCGAGCAGGTGGTGGACCCGACGCGGCAGGTGCGGGTGCAGTTCCTGTCCACCAATGCCATCGATATGGTCTGGGAATTCCACTCCAAGGCCGACGAGGTGGTGGTCAATCCCGGCGCAGTCACCGAGATGCTGTTCGTGGCCTACAACCCCACCGACAAGCCGATGACCGCCCAGGCGGTGCCGAGCATTTCGCCGGCCGAGGCGGCGATGTACTTCCACAAGACCGAGTGTTTTTGCTTCACCCAGCAAGTGCTACAGCCAGGTCAGCGCATAGAGATGCCGGTGCGCTTCATTGTCGACCGCGACATGCCCAAGGATGTGAAGCATTTGACCCTGGCGTACACGCTGTTCGATATCACCGCGCGCCAACCGCCCGTGGCTGTCCATACCGGCGGCTAGGCGTTGCTTGCGGGCTCGATTAGGAGAACGAATACATGTCGACTCATGATACGTACTACGTACCAGCGCAAAGCAAATGGCCCATAATTGCTACGTTGGGGATGCTGATCACGGTGTTCGGATTGGCGACCTGGTTCAACGATTTGAAGGCCGCACGCCCGGAATCCCACGGCCCGCTGATCTTTTTCGTCGGTGGCTTGCTGCTGGCCTACATGATGTTTGGCTGGTTCGGCGCGGTGATCAAGGAAAGTCGCGCTGGTTTGTACAGTTCGCAGATGGACCGCTCCTTTCGCTGGGGCATGACCTGGTTCATCTTTTCCGAAGTGATGTTCTTCATCGCTTTTTTCGGTGCGCTGTTTTATGTGCGGCACATGTCGGCGCCGTGGTTGGCGGGCGAAGGCCACAAGGGCATCGCGCACATGCTGTGGCCGAACTTCGAATTTGCCTGGCCGCTGCTGAACAATCCCGACCCGAAAATGTTTCCGGCGCCCAAGGGCACCATCAGCCCGTGGGGCTTGCCGCTGATCAACACGATCTTGCTGGTCAGCTCCAGCGTGACCATCACTATCGCCCACCATGCCTTGCGCAAAGGCCATCGCGGCGCACTGAAGATCTGGCTGGCGATCACCGTGTTGCTGGGTTGGGCGTTTCTCGGGTTCCAGGCCGAGGAATACATCCATGCCTATAAGGAGTTGGGCCTGACCCTGGGTTCCGGCGTGTACGGCGCGACCTTCTTCATGCTCACCGGCTTCCACGGTGCCCACGTGACCATCGGCACGATCATTTTGTTTGTGATGCTGATGCGCATCCTGAAGGGGCATTTCAACAACGAACACCAGTTCGGGTTCGAGGCGGCCAGTTGGTATTGGCACTTTGTGGACGTGGTGTGGATCGGGCTGTTTTTCTTCGTTTACGTGCTTTGAGGTGTTTCACCAGGGCGCATGAGATACCAGTTGGCCGCTGAAGAAACCCCAGGTGATCAACCCCAGGGTGATCACGGCCAGCACCACACGCACGGTCAAGGCAGTGACGAGGCGGTTGGAGTTGCCCTCGTCCTTGACCAGGAAGAACAAGCCACTGAACAGGCTCACGACGGTAGCAATCAGCATCAGGGCAATGGCTGCTTTGAGCATGGTGGGCTCCGGGGCTCTTTTTTGGAGGGGGCGAGCAATGAGATTCAGTATAGCCAGCGCAGCACCGACCTCTGCGGCAATGCCATGAAACCCTTTCGCCCCGGTATTGCGCCGACGCTGGTGGTACTCGTGCTGCTGCCGTTACTGGTATTTCTCGGCTTTTGGCAGCTGTCTCGCGGTCACGAAAAACAGGCGCTGCTGGACACTTACGCCGAGCGCCGCGCTGCCGAGCCCATGAGCAGTACGCAACTGCAGGCCACCGAAGATCCGGCGTTCCGTCGTGTGCATTTGCGCGGGCAGTTCGATGCCGAGCACAGCGTGTTGCTGGATAACCGCTTTCGCGACGGCAAGGTCGGTGTGGAGCTACTGCAACCTTTCCATGATCAGGCCAGCGGCGAGTGGCTGTTGCTCAATCGTGGCTGGCTGCCCTGGCCGGACCGCCGTGCACCGCCGGTTTTCACCACTCCCGAACAACTGTTGAATCTCGACGCCTGGGTCTATGTGGCGCCTGGCGAGACCTTCCAGTTGCATGCCGATCCGGCGGGCGCACAGTGGCCACGATTGTTGACCGCGCTGCATCCCGCAGCGCTGTGGGCCGAGTTGGGCCGCAGCGGATTCGCCTATGAAGTGCGGGCTGAAGCGGGCCCTGGCACTTTCGAAACCAACTGGCCCGTGGTCGCCATGGGCCCGGAAAAACACCTGGGTTATGCCGTGCAGTGGTTCGCCATGGCGGTGGCGCTGTTCGGCCTTTACCTCTACCTCGGATGGCACAACACAAAAAAGGAGAAGCGCCATGGGAGCGGCCATGAATCCACTCAACATGTCTGACACGCCGGCAGCGCCCAATCGGCGCAAGGGCCGTTGGCAACTGATCCTGATCCTGCTGATGGTGGTCGGCCCTATGGTGCTCGCCACCTTTATGTACAAATTGCAGTTCTGGGTGCCGGACAGCCGCAGTTACCACGGCGAGATGATCGGCAATGGCCAGACCCGCGCCGACATTGGCGTGCAGGCTGACGAAGACCGCTGGCAACTGCTGGTGACTGCGCCCACTGCCTGCGCCGCCGACTGCCAGCAACTGGTTTACCTGGCCCGCCAGCTGCAAATCGGCCTGGGTCGCGATGCCTCTCGTGCCAGCCACGCCCTGGCCAGCGCGCAGCCGGTCAGCACCGCGTATGACGCCAAACTCAAGGCCGAATACCCGCAACTGCAGCGCTATTCCCTGGACCTTTCGACCTTCAACAAAGACGCCGCCGCCCAAGGCAGCGGCGATGCCCAGCTGTGGATCGTCGACCCCCACGGCAACCTGGTGCTGCGCTACGACGCCCGGGTCAAGGGCAAGGACCTGCTCAACGACCTGCGCCTGCTGCTGAAACTGTCGAACATCGGATAAGGACACCGTCATGGCCAAACCTGGATTTCGCCTCGCGCTGTTTGCCACCCTGCTGGCCCTGGTCGTGGTGCTGCTGGGCGCCTATACCCGCCTCACCCACGCGGGTCTCGGTTGCCCGGACTGGCCGGGTTGCTATGGCTTTATCAGCGTGCCGAAAAGCGAAGCCCAGCTGGCCCATGCCGAACTGCATTACCCGGACACGCCGGTCGAGGCGGACAAGGGCTGGAACGAGATGACCCACCGTTACTTCGCCGGCACCCTCGGGCTGTTGATCGTGCTGCTGGCGGCGCGCGCGTGGACCCATCGGCATCATCCGGGCCAGCCGTTGAAGCTGCCGTTGTTCCTGTTGGCGGTGGTGTTCGCCCAGGCAGCGTTTGGCATGTGGACGGTGACGCTGAAGCTCTGGCCGCAAGTGGTCACCGGGCATTTATTGGGCGGGTTTGCGACGTTGAGCCTGCTCTTCTTGCTGACGCTGCGATTGTCCGGCGTATTGCCGGCGCTGATCGTGCCCAGGCGTTTGCAGTATTGGGCGACGGCCGGGCTGGTGCTGGTGATCGGCCAGATCGCGCTGGGTGGATGGGTCAGCTCCAACTATGCAGCCGTGGCGTGTATCGACCTGCCGACCTGTCACGGGCAATGGTGGCCGGCGGCGGATTTCGCCAATGGCTTTCACCTGACCCAGCATATCGGCCCCAATTACCTCGGCGGGCAACTGGACAGTGATGCGCGCACGGCGATTCACCTCACCCACCGGATTGGCGCGCTGCTGGTCACTGTCGTGTTGCTGGGCCTGGCCTGGCAGCTCAAGGTGGTCGGCATGACCCGCCTGGCCGGCCTGTTGCTGATCGCCCTGGCGGCGCAAATCTGCCTGGGCCTGAGCAACGTGTACTTCCACCTGCCGCTGCCGGTTGCGGTCGCGCATAACGCCGGCGGCGCGGCGTTGCTGCTGACGCTGGTGCTGGTCAATTACCACGCCCGCACCAGCCTGGTTCGGGTGCGACATCAGTTGCCGTTCGGCTGGCGCTTCAGCCCGCGTAAACACGTGTCGGGCCTCATCACCATCAAAGGAGAGATGCCATGGCGACCTTGATCAGCGAGCGTCACAGCCAGGCGATCTGGCGTGACTATCTGGAGCTGACCAAGCCAAAAGTGGTGGTGCTGATGCTCATCACCTCGCTGGTGGGCATGTTCCTCGCCACCCGCGCCGGGGTGCCGTGGCCGGTGCTGATTTTCGGCAACCTGGGGATCGCGCTGTGTGCCGGCGGCGCGGCGGCGGTCAACCATGTGGTGGACCGGCGCATCGATGCTTTGATGGCGCGCACCCATAAACGCCCGCTGGCGGAAGGGCGCGTATCGCCTGTGGCGGCGCTTGTTTTTGCGATGGTGCTGGCGGTGGCCGGGCTGGCGCTGTTGCTGGCGTTTACCAATCCGCTGGCCGCCTGGCTGACCCTGGCTTCACTGTTGGGCTACGCCGTGATCTACACCGGTTTTCTCAAGCGTGCGACGCCGCAGAACATCGTCATCGGTGGGCTGGCTGGCGCCGCGCCGCCGTTGCTGGGTTGGGTTGCCGTCACTGGCCACGTCAGCGCCGAGCCGTTGCTGCTGGTGCTGATCATCTTCGCCTGGACCCCGCCGCACTTCTGGGCCCTGGCGATTCACCGCAAGGAGGAATACGCCAAGGCCGACATCCCGATGCTGCCCGTGACTCACGGCGAGCACTACACCAAGGTGCATATCCTGCTCTACACCTTCGCCTTGCTGGCGGTCAGCCTGATGCCCTATGTCATCCACATGAGCGGCATGCTGTACCTGGTGTGCGCACTGGTTCTGGGCGGGCGCTTTCTGCAATGGGCCTGGGTGCTGTACCGTGGCAGTCGGCCGCACGCGGCGATCAACACCTTCAAGTACTCTATCGGGTACCTGTTCATGCTGTTTATCGCCCTGCTCGTAGACCATTACCTATTGTTGAACCTATGACTCGAACTCAAAAAACTGTCTTCATTCTGGTGGCCATTGTCGCGTTGATCATGGGCCTGACCGTCAACAAAGTACTGAGTGGCAAAGGCCAGGGCGACCCAACGGCCTTGATCGATGCGGGCATCATCCTGCTGCCGCAAAGCCGCCAGTTGCCACCGGTGACCATGACCAACCAGGACGGCCAGCCGGTGGTGGTCAACGAGCTGAAAGGCAAGTGGAGCGTGCTGTTCTTCGGCTACACCTTCTGCCCGGACATCTGTCCGACCACCCTCGCCCAGCTGCGGCAGATCAAGAGCGAGCTGCCCAAAGACGTTGTGGATAAGTTGCAGGTGATTTTGGTCAGCGTTGACCCGAACCGCGATACACCGGCGCAGCTCAAGCAGTACCTGGGCTACTTCGATCCACAGTTCGAGGGCTTGACCGGTGCGAATGTGGACGATGTGCAGAAGGTTTCGAATGCGGTGAGCATTCCGTTTATTCCGGCAGACACCAGCAAGCCCAACTACACCGTCGACCACAGCGGCAACCTTGCGCTGATCGGGCCGGATGGAACGCAACGCGGGTTTATCCGGGCGCCGTTGAACAACCAGAAGCTGGTAGCGCAGTTCCCGGGGTTGTTGCAGCGTAAATAAGCCTGCCGACCATTTTCTGAGCGACACAAATCAAATGTGGGAGCGGGCTTGCTCGCGAAGGCGGTGTGTCAGTCAACAGATGTATCGACTGA
>NZ_JBSVWQ010000213.1:0-9683 GCF_054071215.1 Pseudomonas sp. SDO5522_S412
ACGCACTCCAGCGGGAGCAAGCTCCCTCGCCACAGCAAGCTCCCTCGCCACAAAAGCTCCATCACCACAGAAGCTCACTCTCCACAAACATTACTCGAGCCGCGAAAGGCGCTCTTCCAGCGCCGCAATCCGCGCTTCCAGCTCTTCGATACGCTCCAGGGAAACCCCACTTCCCGCACCACGCTCCACCGGATTCCCACGCGCCGCCAGGATCGCTTCAATGTCCGCCGGGTCGCCCAGGGCGTGCATGTACCGATCTTCCCGCTGCCCCGACTGACGCGGCACCAACAACGCCAGCCCACGGGCAATCAGGCGTTCCAGTTGATGCACCACCTGCTCGGCGTCTTCAAAGTCATGCATGCGCCCGCTGCGGGTCAGCAGTTCGTTGACCGTCTGCGGCCCCCGCAGGAACAGCAACCCGCTGAGAATCACCTGGGCCGGCACCAGCTCCAGCGCCTTGTCCACCCGATGCTCCCAGCGGTCGGCGCGGCTGCCCATCACCAGCCGGGTAAACCCGCGGCCTTCCAGGGCCCGCAGGCTCTGGCCAACCTGGCCCTGGCTGAGGTTCATCACCGGTTCGCGGCTGGTTTTCTGGTTACAGGCGATCACCAGCGCGTTGAGGGTCAACGGGTAGGTTTCGGGGCTGGTGGCCTGTTTTTCGATCAGGCAGCCAAGGATGCGGATTTCCGTGCTGTTCAGGCGCGGTTCTTCGGAAGTGGTGTCGTGCTCGGTGGTCATCGCGCTTTCCCTAATGCAGTGAGCTCACTAGCCTAATCCTGAAAAAATAAAAGACAAGCGGCGCCGGTGGCCGGCATGTCTATAATCGCGGCTGTTTCAAACCCTGCCACAACTGTCGAGACTGTCATGACTATTTCCCTGTACGCCGCTTCCCTCCCGGTCTTCAAGCAAATGCTCAACGCCCTGAGCGATGTGCTGAACAAGGCCGAGGCCCACGCCACCGCCAAGAACATCGACCCGAACGCCTTCCTGCAGGCACGCCTGTACCCGGACATGTTCCCGCTGGTGCGCCAGGTGCAGATCGCCGTCGACTTCGCCAAAGGCGTTTCTGCCCGCCTGGCTGAAATCGAAGTTCCGAAATACGACGATACAGAAGTCACCTTCGCCGACCTGCAAGCGCTGATCGCCAAGGTCCTGGCGTTTATCGACACCATCACCCCGGCCCAGGTCGACGGTAAAGAAGGCATCGAGATCATCACTCGCCCTGGCACCCCGAAAGAGAAGCGCTTCAGCGGCCAGTCGTACCTGCTGAGCTACGGCCTGCCGCAGTTCTTCTTCCACGTCACCACCGCTTACGCCTTGCTGCGTCACAACGGCGTGGAAGTGGGCAAGCGCGACTACATGGGCGCGTTCTAAGCCTTGTAATAAAAAAGCTCGGGGCGGTTCATTCACGAACCGCCCCGGGCTTTTTTGTGCGCGCAAGGTCTACGCGGCTTGTTCTTCCTTGCCCAGGCACGCGGCAGCGGTGAACAACACGTCGGTGGACGAGTTCAGCGCGGTCTCCGCCGAGTCCTGCAACACGCCGATGATGAAGCCCACGGCCACCACCTGCATGGCGATTTCGCTGGGAATGCCGAACAGGCTGCACGCCAGCGGGATCAACAGCAGCGAGCCCCCGGCAACCCCCGACGCGCCGCAGGCACACACCGCCGCGACCACGCTGAGCAGCACGGCGGTGGGGATGTCCACGGCAATGCCCAGGGTGTGCACGGCGGCCAGGGTCAGCACGGTGATGGTGATGGCAGCGCCGGCCATATTGATGGTGGCGCCCAGCGGGATCGACACCGAGTAGGTGTCTTCATGCAGGCCCAGGCGCTTGCTCAACGCCAGGTTGACCGGAATGTTGGCCGCCGAACTGCGGGTGAAAAACGCGGTGATCCCGCTTTCCCGCAGGCACATCAGCACCAGCGGGTAAGGGTTGCGGCGCAGCTTCCAGAACACGATGGCCGGGTTGATCACCAGCGCGACGAACAGCATGCAGCCGATCAACACCAGCAGCAGGTGTGCGTAGCCCAGCAGGGCGCCGAAGCCGGACGTGGCGAGGGTCGAGGCCACCAGGCCGAAAATCCCCAGGGGCGCGAAGCGGATCACCATGCGCACGATCAGCGTGACGCCGTTGGACAGGTCGCCCAGTACGGTGCGGGTGGTGTCGCTGGCATGGCGAATGGCGATGCCCATGCCGATGGCCCACGCCAGGATACCGATGAAATTGGCGTTCATCAGGGCGCTGACCGGGTTGTCCACCACGCTCAGCAACAGGCTTTGCAACACATCACCGATACCGCCGGGAGGGCTCACGGCCACATCGTGGGTGGCCAGCACCAGCGAGGAGGGGAACAGTGTGCTGGCGATCACCGCGACCACGGCGGCAGCGAACGTGCCCAGCAGGTACAGGAACAGGATCGGGCGGATATGGGTTTCCTGGCCGTGCTTGTGGCTGGCAATCGAGGCCATTACCAGCACAAATACCAGGATGGGCGCGACGGCCTTGAGCGCCGAGACAAAGACCTTGCCAATAAACCCGGTAGCTTGTGCGACGTCGGGCAACAGCAGGGCCAACAGGATACCGGCGATCAGGCCGATGACAATTTGGGTGACCAGGCTGATAGATATCAGGCGTTGAAAGAGGGAAGGGGCAGCAGTCATAAAGAGGTTGTCTCTGGTTTTTTTAATAGATGCAGCTAGGCAGCATGAATCTGGCAGGGGCGAAGTCTAACATCTGTAGGAAACGTCTAATCTGGGTGCGGCGTTCCGTCACCACGATGGGACACATTCTGTTAACATTGCCCATCCTCTTATTTCTTCTCTATCAGCGGGCCCTCCGGGCTGTCGTTGATGTCGTTGTTTTCTGGAGTTTTTGATGCTGTTTCCGATCCTGCTGTTGTCGGCAGCCGGTTTTACCGTGCTGACCACAGAGTTCATCATCGTCGGCCTTTTGCCTTCCATCGCCCGCGACCTCGACGTGAGCGTGTCCCAGGCCGGTTTGCTGGTGACGTTGTTCGCCTTCACCGTGGCGGCGTTTGGCCCGTTCCTCACCGCATATTTCGCCCGGTTCGAGCGCAAGCGGCTGTTTATCACGATCCTGATCATGTTCGGCCTGGCCAACACTCTGGCGGCGATGGCCTCGAATATCTGGGTCATGTCCCTGGCCCGGTTGATCCCGGCACTGGGGCTGCCGGTGTTCTGGGCCCTGGCCAGCGAAACAGCGGTGGACATTGTCGGGCCGGACTTCGCCGGCCGCGCGATTGAAAAAATCGGCTTCGGCATCGTGTGTGCCACGGTCTTCGGGATCCCGGTGGGCACGCTGATTTCCGATATGTTCGGCTGGCGCACCGCCTTTGGCATTCTCGCGGTGGTGGCGTTCGCCAAGGCCCTGCTGCTGTTTATCTACCTGCCGAGGACCCGGGCAAAGCACGACCAGGTCAGCCTGCGCTCGCAGTTCAAGATCTTGCGCAGCCCGCTGATGCAGGGCCATATCCTGCTGTCGATCCTGGTGTTCAGCGGGATGTTCACCGCCTACACCTACCTGGCAGACATTCTCGAACGCCTGGCGGGTTTTGACGGCACGGTAGTGGGCTGGTGCCTCATGGGCTTTGGCGCGGTCGGCCTGATCGGCAACTCTTTGGGCGGGCGCATGGTCGACCGTCATCCGCTGATTGCGTCGATGGTGTTCTGCGGTTTCATGATCGCCGGCATGGTGGCACTGGTGCCCGCCATCCATTCCACGATCGGGTTAGCGGCGGCGATGGCGGTATGGGGCGTGACCCAGGCGGCATTGTTTCTGGTCAGCCATGTGCGACTGATGAAGGCCGCACCCCATGCGCCGGCGTTTGCCGCCTCTTTGAACATTGCCGGGGCCAACCTTGGGATTGGCCTGGGGGCGCTGGTGGGCGGGCACGTGATCGACACCCTGGGCCTGGGCAGCCTCGGGTTTGCCGCGGCGGGCTTTATCCTGTTGTCGATCCTGCTGGCGCTGTGGCTGATGACTGCCAAGACCCGCGCCGTCTGCGCCTGAGCCTTCAGGGCAGGGAAGTGAACAGCTCCCGTCTGGCACCTTCGGTAATCGCCACGATGCCGGGGTGCTTGACCTTGCGCTCCACCGAGATTGCATAAAACGATTCGGTCACCGCATCCGTCTGGCCGATCAGCGCCACGCCATACTGGTGTTCCACCTCGTCGGCAATCACGCTCGGCGCGATGAAAATCCCGCTGCCGGATTGGCCAAAGGCCTGCATCAACGCACTGTCGTCAAATTCCCCGACAATCCGAGGCTGGATCTGCTGCTCGGCAAACCAGCGCAGCAAACGGCTGCGCACCACCGTCTCCGCCCCCGGAATCAACAGCGGCGCACCCTGCAGGCATTGTGGGAAATCGCCGCGATGCTGGTCAGCCAATGCCTGGGTTGCGAAGAAACTGATGCCGCATTCCCCCAGCTTCTGGCTGTAGCCCTTGATGTCCAGGTGCGGCGGCATCGGACTGTCGGAGATCACCAGGTCCAGGCGCTGGATCGCCAGGTCCGCCAGCAAGCGTTCGAGTTTGTCTTCACGGCAGGTGATGCGGATCGGCTCGCTCAACTCCATGGTTGGCGCAATCAGCCGATAGACGATGGACTTGGGCACCACATCCGCGACGCCAACCCGGAACAGGATCTGCTGCTCATTGGGCTGGGTGCGCAACATCGCTTCAAGCTCATTGCCCAGCTGGAACATCTGCTCGGCATAGGGCAGCGCCTGGCGCCCGGCTTCGGTCAGCTCCAGCTGGCGCCCGACCTTCTGGAACAATGCCACGCCAAAGGTCTGTTCCAGCAGGCTGATCTGCCCGCTGATGGTCTGCGGCGTGAGGTTCAGTTGCTCGCAGGCGCGCACGATGCTGCCGGTCTTGGCGACGACCCAGAAGTAGTGCAGTTGTCGGTAATTGAGCATGGCGGCCAATACTTCGTGAAAACCGAAGTATAAACGAAAAAAATACGAATTTTCCTGAAGTGTTCCCCTGCATAGAATGCGTCGCTATCGAGGGGCCACTACTTGGACCCGACGGTTCTAACGAGGAACGCATCATGAAACTCAATCCCCTGGGCGCAACGGCGTTACTTGGGCTTTCATTAGTCATGCTCAGTGGCTGTGACCAAGCGGAAAAAAGCGCGCAACAACTGCTGGGCAAGGCCACCGAGTCGGCCAAGCAAGTGATTGACGACACCCACCAGGCCGCCGAGCAGGCGTTGAGTGACGCGACCAAGGGCTTGATCGCACCGCCGCAAGGCAAGCCGGACAAGCCGGAACAGGAAGACAGCAAGCCTGAGTCCACCTCCCAAGAAACCTGATACCCGCACACAACACCAGGAATGACCTATGGATTACCTTTTACAACTGGCCGCCAGCCCGACCGCGTGGATCGCACTGGCCACCCTGATCGTCATGGAGATCGTGCTGGGGATCGATAACCTGATCTTTATCTCGATTCTCACCAACAAGTTGCCGGTGAAGCACCGGGCCAAGGCCCGCCGCATCGGCATCAGCATGGCATTGATCCTGCGTCTGGGCCTGTTGAGCACCATCGCCTTTATCGTGCAGCTGACCGAGCCGGTCATCGACATCCTGGGGCAGTCGTTCTCCTGGAAAGACATGATCCTGATCGCCGGTGGCCTGTTCCTGGTGTGGAAGGCCACCACCGAGATCCATCACAGCATGGACCCCGAGAAGGAGCATGTGGACACCGGCGCGCCGAGCGTGACCCTGGGCTTCGCCTCGGCGATTGGCCAGATCCTGCTGCTGGACATGGTGTTTTCCATCGACAGCATCATCACCGCCGTGGGCATGACCGAGCACTTGCCGATCATGATCATTGCCGTGGTGGTCTCGGTGATCGTGATGCTGGTGGCGGCCGAGCCGCTGGCCAAGTTCATCAACGACAACCCGACCATTGTGATGTTGGCCCTGGGCTTCCTCATCATGATCGGTATGACGCTGATCGCCGAAGGTTTCGGCGCCCATGTGCCAAAAGGCTATGTGTATGCGGCCATGGCGTTCTCGGCGGCTATCGAATGCCTGAACATGATGCGACGCAACCGGCATAAACGGCTTGCTGCCAAACACTAAGGGCTGAACATAAAGGCCGACTGCATGCAGTCGGCCTTTTGCTGTCTGCTAGAATCCGCCCACTTGACGCCTTGAGGGATACCCATGAACGAGCCGATTCGCCTGACCCAATACAGCCACGGTGCTGGTTGCGGTTGCAAGATCTCACCTCAGGTACTGGAAGTGATCCTCGCCGGCAGTGGCGCACAGAACCTCGACCCCAAGCTCTGGGTAGGCAACGCTTCGCGCGATGACGCGGCGGTGTACGCCATCGACGAGGAGCGCGGCGTGGTGTCCACCACCGACTTTTTCATGCCGATCGTCGATGACCCCTTCGACTTCGGCCGCATTGCCGCCACCAACGCCATCAGCGATATCTATGCGATGGGCGGCGATCCGTTGATGGCCATCGCGATTCTCGGCTGGCCGGTCAACGTGCTGGCTCCGGAGATTGCCCGGGAAGTGATTCGCGGCGGCCGTTCCGTGTGTGACGCTGCCGGGATTCCCCTGGCCGGTGGCCACTCCATCGACGCCCCCGAGCCGATCTTCGGCCTGGCCGTCACCGGGCTGGTGGAAAAGCGCCACATGAAGCGCAACGACACCGCCACCGCCGGTTGCCAACTGTACCTGACCAAACCCCTGGGCATCGGCATCCTCACCACGGCCGAGAAGAAGGGCAAGCTGCGCGAGGCCGACGTGGGCCTGGCCCGTGACTGGATGTGCACCCTCAACAAACCCGGCAGCCGTTTTGGCAAGCTGGCCGGTGTCACGGCCATGACCGACGTCACCGGTTTCGGCCTGTTGGGCCACCTGGTGGAAATGGCCGACGGCAGCCAATTAACTGCCCGCATCGAATACGAAAAAGTCCCACGCCTGCCCGGGGTTGAGTACTACCTGGAACAGGGCTGCGTCCCCGGCGGCACCTTGCGCAATTTCGACAGCTACGCCAGCAAGCTGGGGCGCCTGAACGAACTGCACAAGCGCGTGCTGTGCGACCCGCAAACCAGCGGCGGGCTGCTGGTGGCGGTCACCCCCGAAGGCAATGCCGAATTCCTCGCCGTGGCGGCGGAGCTGGGCCTGAACCTTGAGCCGATCGGCGAACTGGTTGAGCGACAGACCAACGCGGTAGAGGTGTTCTGATGCCCATCGACATCACCGATTACCGCGATATCTTTCTCAACGACCGGCCGATGATGGATACCCGCGCGCCGATCGAGTTCATCAAGGGCGCGTTTCCCGGGGTGGTCAACCTGCCGTTGATGACCGACGACGAGCGCGAACGGGTGGGCACCTGTTACAAGCAGCAAGGCCAGCAGGCGGCCATTGTTCTCGGGCACGAACTGGTGTCCGGGGCGATCAAGGCCGAACGTATCGAACACTGGGCGCGTTTTGCCCAGGCCAATCCGGATGGTCTGCTGTACTGCTTTCGCGGCGGGATGCGTTCGCAGATTGCCCAGCAATGGTTGAAAACCGAGGCGGGTATTGACTATCCGCGAGTGGGCGGTGGCTACAAGGCCATGCGGACTTTCCTGCTCGACACGGTTGAAAGCGCCACCGCGCAATGCGACTTCGTACTGTTGGGTGGCATGACCGGTACCGGCAAGACCGAAGTGCTCGGCCAGTTGAACAACGCCCTGGACCTGGAAGGCCACGCCAACCATCGCGGTTCCAGCTTCGGCAAACGCGCCACGGCGCAACCTTCCAACATCGACTTCGAAAACCGCCTGGCGGTGGACCTGCTGAAAAAGCGCGCCGCCGGTATCGAGCAGTTTGTGGTCGAGGATGAGAGCCGCATGATCGGCAGCTGCGCGCTGCCGTTGCCCTTGCACAAAGGCATGCAGGGCTTCCCGATGGTCTGGCTGGAAGACAGCGTTGAAGGCCGGGTGGAGCGCATCCTGAAGGATTATGTAGTGGACCTCTGCGCCGAGTTTGTCGCGGTGTTTGGCGACACTGGCCAGGAACTGTTTGCCGAGCGCCTGACCCAGAGCCTGGCCAATATCCACAAGCGCCTGGGCGGCGAGCGGTTTGCGCGGTTGCACGCGATCATGCAGGAAGCATTGGCAGAACAAGCCAGCAGCGGCGCGGTGGATTTGCACCGCGGCTGGATTGAAGGGCTGTTGCGTGAGTACTACGACCCGATGTATGCGTTCCAGCGGGAAAGCAAAGGCGCACGCATCGAGTTTGCGGGAGAGCAAGCGGCGGTGGTGGAGTATTTCCGGGACAGGCTCGCTCGGCGTACGTGATTGATTGAGTTTGCCGGCCCCTTCGCGAGCAAGCCCGCTCCCACATTCGACCGCATTTATCCTGTAGGAGTGCAGTCAAAGTTTGGGAGCGGGCTTGCTCGCGAAGAGGCCCTCAAACTCACCCAATCACTACAGGATAAACGCCCCGATCAGCCCACACACCACCCCCATCAGCATCGTCAGCCCGGCCACGGTCACCAGCACCCGCGCATCGAAATCCTTGCGCAGCATCAGCAGCGACGGCAGGCTCACGCTCGGCAGTGTCATCAGCAAGGCCACGGCCGGGCCGGTGCCCATGCCGAGGGTCATCATGGTCTGCACGATGGGGATTTCGGCGGCGGTCGGGATCACGAACAACGTGCCGACAATCGCCAGAGGCACCAGCCACACCAGGCTGTTGGCCATGGCGCCGTCCACGTGGGGAAACAGCCAGACCCGCGCCGCGCCAAGGATAAGCACCGCCAGGATGTACACCGGAATCGTGCTCCAGAACAGCTGCCACAGGGTGCGCAGCCAGCGGGTCAGGAACGGTTCGGTTTCGGCATGGCTGGCCTGGGCCACGGCGTCGAGCGCGGCTTCCGGTACCTGCTCCGGCCGCGCGATGCGTTGCGCCACCAGCGAAACACCCACCACCAGCACGATCCCGGCCACCAACCGCAGCGCGGTAAAGCCCCAGCCCAGCACAAAGCCCATGAACACCAGTGTCGCCGGGTTCAGCACCGGGTTGGCAATCCAGAACGCCAGCGCCGCGCCGACCGAGACTTTCTGCCGACGCATACCGGCCGCCACCGGAGCGGCGCAGCAACTGCACATCATCCCCGGCAGGGCGAACAGCCCGCCACGCAGGGTAGATCCCAGCCCGGCACGGCCAAACAGGCGCAGCAGCCAGTCCCGTGGGATCAGCACCTGCAGCAATGAGCCGAGAATGACCGCCAGCACCGCAGCCTTCCAGATCGCCAGGAAATACACCTGGGCATAGGCCAGCGCCGCGGCCAGTGGCGCGCTTTGCTGGTCGTTGAGAATCGAGGCGCCGATGCTGTGGTTGTCTGCCGCGATAAACGCCTTGGCGTAGTAGGGCGACCATTTCACGTAGTAGAGGCCGACGCAGGCCACCAGCAGGAACAGCGCTGGTTTCCACCAGAAGGACCAGCCCCGGGCAGGCTGGGTGGAGGAGAGGTTGGACATGTAGATGATCCGCAGGTGAGTCAATAGCGCAACATCATACGCTGTACAAGGCCGCCTCCGAAGCACTGTGCGAGAGAGCTTGCTGTGGCGAGGGAGCTTGCTCCCGCTGGAGTGCGAAGCGCTCCCAGAATTTTGGGGCCGCTTCGCAGCCCAGCGGGAGCAA
>NZ_JBSVWQ010000214.1:0-9665 GCF_054071215.1 Pseudomonas sp. SDO5522_S412
AGTCAAGATATCCGGTGACTGACACACCGCATTCGCGAGCAAGCCCGCTCCCACATTTTGATCCGGTTTCAATTGATAAACCGGATTATCGATGCGTCGCAATCCAGATCAACAACCCCGCCTGAAACACGGTAAACGCCACCAGGCACGTAATCGTGAAGCGCAACCCGCTGTCTTCGCGCTTGAACTTGGTGACTTTTTCCTCTTCCTTGCGCAGTTTCACTTCCTGTTCCGCCAGGTTCTGCTCGGCCTGTTGCAGCATCTGCGCCGCTTCCAGAATCTCCACGAACTGCAGCTTTTCGGTGTTCCAGCTGTCCAGCACATCGCTGACCTTGCCCGGCTGCACGTTGCCCTTCAAATGCTGGACATCGGCGTACGCCACATCAAAGCCCTGGATACGCAGGAAGTGATCCCGGCGCAGGCGCGTGGCTTCGTTGAGGGCGTCCTTGTTGGCCAGGTCGACGCCGTCGACGCGGTAGTGCGACCACTTCTTTTTCGCCCAGGCGGCGCCCTGGGCTACCAGGAAACGGCCGATGCCGCGGTTAGCCGGCTCGATCTCCAGGCTGTTGCCCGGGCCAAAGTGCACCCGATGGGTCGCGTGATCGACCCAGATATCCAAATGGTTCTGTTCCCGGCGCACCCGCTGGCCCGGCAACTGAATGACCATGCGCAGCAGGCTGTGGTCCTTGTTGTTGCGTTCGGCCCAGCCAAACTGCACAAAGCGCAGGGGCCGCACGCCCGTGGCACGGTCGGTGGCCAAAGGGGCCAGGCGCAGCATCTTGAAATGTTCGGCCTGCACCTCCGCCCACGGTAACGCGGCCGATGCGGCGGCCTCGGTGTCAGCCGTGGTGTCGGCGGTAGGTTCGGGTGTTGCTTCGGTGTTCGTCATTCGGCGCGATCCTGTCCAAGCTCTGCGGGCCGACAGGCTTTTTGCTGTCGACCCATGGCTTATCGGCCGTTTTGCTCAGGACTGGAGGGCAATACTCGCTTAACTGGCGCGAAGTCCGTCGATAAAGCGAACCAGGCGGGTGCCCAGTTCAGCCGCCAGCGGCAACTGCGGGTCGTTATAGGACTCCAGTTGCTGCTTCACGTTGTTGGGCACGATGCGCATCACGTGGTTCATGCCTTCGATCACCGTCAGCTCGGCGTCGGGCTTGGCCTTCTGCAATTGTTGCGCATCGGCCACGCCGACCTGCAGGTCATTGGTGCCCTGGACGATCAGCGCCGGCATGGTCAATTTGGCAAAGGCCGCCGAAGGGTCGGCGCGGAACAGGCTGATCAGATAGGGCTGCACGCTGGGGCGGAAAATGCCCTCAAGGGGGGTGGGCACATCGGCGTCCACCTGGCCGGCCTTGAGGTGATCGAGAATCTGGTTGCTGCGCAGTAACAGCGCTGGAGGCATATGGTCGGCCAGTTGCTGGCGGATCACCTGGTCCACCGGGCGCGCACTGCCCGACAGGGAGATCACCCCGGCCGGGTTGAGCTGCGGGGCGGCGAGGGCGGCCACCAGTGCACCTTCGCTGTGGCCCAGCACAATCAGCGGGCCCATGCGTGGGTCGGCCTTGAGCAACTTGCCCCAGGCCACGGCGTCGGACACGTAGGCATCCAGGGTCAGGTTGCGTTCATCGGGGGTGGCGGCAAGGCTGGCGGCCACGCCGCGCTTGTCGTAGCGCACGCTGGCGATGTTGTGCCTGGCCAGCACCCAGGCCAGGCGCTTGAGGCTGTCGTTGCGTGCGCCGTCGGCGCTGTTGCCGTTGCGGTCGGTGGGCCCGGAGCCGGCGATGATCAGCACCACCGGCACCGGCTTGTCGGATTTGGGCAACAACAGCGAACCAAACAGCTCGCCACTGCCGGTGTCCAGGCTGATGGGCCGTTGCAGCACGACAGGGGAGGCGGCGAAGCCAAGGCTGGAAAACAGAGTGAGGGTCAAAAGCAGAACTCGCAGCATCATCGCGCCATCATGAGGAAGGTGCCGGTTGGACCAACGTCTACCGGTAAGGTTTCGAGGATGAACTAGTCGGTTAGCCTGCGTATACTGGCCGCCTTAAGTTATTACGGTTGACTTGATTCAACTGATTTCACGGAGCGCCCTGCATGTCCGGCAATACCTACGGCAAGCTGTTCACTGTTACCACCGCGGGCGAAAGCCATGGCCCGGCGTTGGTCGCCATTGTCGACGGCTGCCCGCCGGGCCTCGAGTTGTCCCTGGAAGACCTGCAGCGTGACCTCGACCGCCGCAAGCCCGGCACCAGCCGCCACACCACCCAGCGCCAGGAAGCCGACGAAGTCGAAATCCTCTCCGGCGTGTTCGAAGGCCGCACCACCGGCTGCGCCATCGGCCTGCTGATTCGCAACACCGACCAGAAGTCCAAGGACTACTCGGCGATCAAGGACCTGTTCCGCCCGGCCCACGCCGACTACACCTACCACCACAAATACGGCGAGCGCGACTACCGTGGCGGTGGCCGCAGCTCGGCGCGGGAAACCGCGATGCGCGTGGCGGCCGGTGCGATTGCCAAGAAGTTCCTGGCGACCCAGGGCATCGTGATCCGCGGCTACATGAGCCAGCTGGGCCCGATCGAAATCCCGTTCAAGACCTGGGACAGCGTCGAAGACAACGCTTTCTTCTGCCCAGACCCGGATAAAGTGCCGGAGCTGGAAGCCTATATGGACCAGTTGCGCCGCGACCAGGATTCCGTCGGCGCCAAGATCACCGTGGTTGCCGAAGGCGTGATGCCGGGCCTGGGCGAGCCGATCTTCGACCGCCTCGATGCCGAACTGGCCCACGCGCTGATGAGCATCAACGCGGTCAAGGGCGTGGAAATCGGCGCCGGGTTCGATTGTGTGGCCCAGCGTGGCACCGAGCACCGTGACGAGCTGACCCCGGAAGGTTTCCTCAGCAACAACGCCGGCGGCATTCTCGGTGGCATTTCCTCCGGCCAGCCGATCGTTGCGCACCTGGCCCTCAAGCCGACTTCCAGCATCACCACGCCGGGCCGTTCGATCGATGTGCACGGCAACCCGGTGGACGTGATCACCAAGGGCCGTCACGACCCTTGCGTCGGCATCCGCGCCACGCCGATTGCCGAAGCGATGATGGCCATTGTGTTGATGGACCACCTGCTGCGCCATCGTGGGCAAAACGCCGACGTAAAAGTCAGTACTCCGGTATTGGGCCAGCTGTGACCGTGGGTGGCGAGCGAGCTTGCTCGCGCTGGGCTGCGCAGCGGCCCCAAAGCCTGCAACCCGGTAGGACCTGGAGAACTGCGGCGCTTCCATTGGGGGCGCTTCTCGCCCCAGCGCGAGCAGGCTCGCTCGCCACAAGTCACTTATGCTGACGCAAGCCCTTCCATACTGGCGACTCTCCAGCTTCTACCTGTTCTATTTCGCCCTGCTGGGGGCGACGGCGCCGTTCCTGGCGTTGTACTTCGATCACCTTGGGTTCTCCAGCGCGCGCATCGGCGAGCTGGTGGCCATCCCCATGCTGATGCGCTGCGTGGCACCCAACCTGTGGGGCTGGCTGGGGGACTACACCGGCCGGCGCCTGGCCATCGTGCGCTTTGGCGCGGTGTGCACCCTGGTGAGTTTCTCGTTGATCTTTGTCAGCAAGACCTACGCCTGGCTGGCGCTGGTGATGGCCTTGCACGCGTTCTTCTGGCACGCGGTCCTGCCACAGTTTGAAGTCATCACCCTCGCGCACCTGCAAGGCCAGACCTCGCGCTACAGCCAGGTGCGGTTGTGGGGCTCCATCGGTTTTATCCTCACCGTGGTGATCATGGGCCGCTTGTTCGACTGGCTGAGCCTGGATATCTACCCGGTGGTGGTCGTGGTGATCATGGCCGGCATCATCGGCGCCAGCCTCTGGGTGCCGAATGCGCAGCCCCTGAGCCAGGGGAGTCGCCTGGCCGGTGACGGCTTTTTGCGGCAACTGCGCAGCCCCGGCGTGCTGGCGTTCTATGCGTGTGTGGCGCTGATGCAGATGAGCCATGGTCCGTACTACACCTTCCTCACCCTGCACCTTGAACACCTCGGTTACAGCCGTGGCGTGATCGGCATGTTGTGGGCGCTGGGCGTGGTGGCGGAAGTCTTGATGTTCCTGGCCATGAGCCGGATTCTCACGCGCTTTTCGGTACGCCGGGTATTGATGGCGAGTTTCCTGCTGGCCGCACTGCGCTGGTTGCTGCTGGGCTCGTTTGCCGAATTCTTCTGGGTGCTGTTGCTGGCGCAGGTGATGCACGCGGCGACCTTCGGCAGTTTTCACGCGGCGGCCATCCAGTTCGTGCAACGCAGCTTTGGCGCTCGCCAGCAAGGGCAGGGCCAGGCACTGTATGCGGCACTGGCCGGTACCGGCGGTGCGCTGGGCGCACTCTATTCAGGTTACAGCTGGAACCTGCTGGGGCCGACCCTGACCTTCAGCATTGCCAGCATCGCGGCCCTGGCCGCCGCCCTAATCATTGGCATTCGATTGCAAGAGGAGCGGCCATGAGCAGCTCCCGTGACAGAGGAAGAGTTTGATGAGCTATCTCGCGGTTTACCACGTCTGCACCCCCGACACCCCGAACAAGGTCCTGACTCACCAGGACGATATCGCCTCGACCCTGGCCGAGCTGGGTGTGGGGTTCGATCGCTGGCAGGCGGCTACCCGACTTGAGCCCGGGGCCAGCGAGGTTGAGATTATCGCGGCCTACCAGGCGCCCATCGACAAGCTGATGACCGAGCGCGGCTACACCACCGTTGATGTGCTCCGCGTCAGCAACGATCACCCGCAGAAAGCCCAATTGCGCGCCGAGCGACTCGACGAACACCGCATGGCCCAAGACCACGTGCGTTTTTTCGTAGCGGGTCGTGGGCTGTTTACCTTGCACATCGAAGATTATGTGCATGCGGTGTTCTGCGAGAAAAACGACCTGATCTTGGTGCCGAGCGGCATCCCGCACTGGTTTGATATGGGGGAGAACCCGCACTTTGTGGCGATCCGCCTGTTCAGTGACCCTGAAGGGCTGGCGGTCATGCTGACGGGCGACGCGATCGCCGAGGGTTTTCCTCGGCTTGATGACTAAGTTCGTCCGGCAATGCCTCCTGAACAGGGGGCATTTTTTTAACTTCAATTCCTTCAGGTTGGAAATCGCTGTAGGAATAAACTTGAAAGTTTGTGGGTAACAGCTGTTTATCGTTGACCTTACTTGTTACTTCCACTCTTTGTGTAACTCTCTCTGGTCTCAATATTTATTCGCCTGTCAATAGGAGTAATCCGACTTCGGGCGTTACAAGACCTATATGAAGAGAGAGGCCTGCATGAGCGGTTCGGAGCCACAGGAACAACCGTCCACGCAAACGGACAGCGCGCCGGTTGCCAACCGCAAGGCGCGTGCGATGTTGTCGGGTAAACCCCTGACCCCAAAGGAACGGGAAATCCTGCATTGGGCGGTCGAGGGCAAGACGGTGTGGGAAATCAGCAGGATTCGCTCCATCTCCCAGGCCACGGTGAAGTTTCACCTGCGCAACATCTACGGCAAGTTGCAGGTGACTAACCGGGTCCAGGCCGTGAACGAGGCGGTGAAACAGGGATTGTGCAAATAAAAAAAGGCCGTGGTGCGCAACGGCACCACGACCTGTTCGGGTCCTGCATGACGGTCAAGCCGAATGGTAGGTCGGCAGGGCAAAGCGGTTCTGGCTTTGCAGCATCGAAATCTGTGGCAGGTCGCTGGCTTGTTCAGCCAGGTCGCGGCGAATGGCGCTGATGACCCACGTCAGTTGGTCGGCCGTGTGCAGTTGCTGATAAGAGATCGAACGTTTGATCTGCTTGCCTTCGCTGTTACGCAAGGTCAGCAGGATGCCGCCATCAGGACGCGCCTGGGTGGTGACGTCGAAATTGGAGAACACAGAAGAAAATTTATCTTGGATCAGGCTCATGTCTATCAGCTCCGTTAGCTCATGTTTTGCAGCGTGGAGTGATAGGTGCAGTGATTGTGCCAGTACTGAGTATCTTAAAAAATCGTTATAAATCAATCAGTTATAAAATTTTAAGATTTCCAGTTTCGTGCAATTTGCATGAATGGCCATCGTGCATCCTGCATTTTGCGGGGTTTTGCCAAGTGTTTCACAGCTGGCACGCAAGGCAGGTCTTCCATAGTGACCACCTGGCGGTGCGCTAAATTCCTTTTCCTTTCGGGATACAAAACTTTTCAAATCCTGCGTGTACAGCCGAAGAACGGCTGGCGTATTTTCCTGCAAGGCATTCAGCGCGGGTCTTACAGTGCGATGGGTGCCTTGAGGGTCATACGAACAATAAGAAAAAGGACGTTCCCGCCATGAACCACCCGCCAAGTGACATGATCACCTGGGGCATGATGCTGCGTAAGGTGCCCACCATTGTCCGTGCACTGCCGCGCCTGGTGCGCGGAATCCGCGTTGCCAACATCACCGATCCCGACCAGCCGTGCGGCCTGGGCTGGACCTTTGAACAAGCCACCCAACGCAACCCCGACGGCGCCGCGCTGCTGTATGGCGACACGGTGCTGAGCTACCGCCAGGCCAACCAGCAGGCCAACCGCATGGCTCACTACCTGCAGCAGCAGGGGATCGGCAAGGGCGACGTGGTGGCGTTGTTTATCGAGAACCGCCCCGAGTTGTTGCTCAGCGTACTGGCCGTGGCCAAGGTGGGCGGCATTTGCGCGATGCTCAATACCTCGCAAACCCAGACCGCACTGGTTCACAGCCTCAACCTGGTGACGCCGGCGGCCATTGTGGTGGGTGCCGAGTTGATGGGTGCCTACGAGGCGGTTCGCAGCCAGGTGGCAATCGGCGCAGAAAAAACCTGGTTTATCGCCGATCAACAGCACACCAGCGTACCACCGGGTTATGTGGACCTGATGGCCGCGAGCGCTGATCATTCGCTGGAAAACCCCGCCAGCACTCAGCAGATCTACTTCAACGACCCTTGCTTCTATATCTACACCTCCGGCACCACCGGCTTGCCCAAGGCCGGCATTTTCAAACACGGCCGCTGGATGAAGTCCTCGGCCAGTTTCGGCACCATCGCCCTGGATATGGGGCCCGAGGATGTCGTCTATTGCACCTTGCCGCTGTATCACGCCACTGGCCTGTGCGTGTGCTGGGGTTCAGCGATTGCCGGGGCGTCGGGGTTCGCGATTCGCCGCAAGTTCAGCGCCAGCCAGTTCTGGGACGATGTGCGCAAATTCAATGCGACCACCCTGGGTTATGTCGGCGAGCTGTGCCGCTACCTGATCGACCAGCCCGCGAGCGAGCAGGACCGTGATAACCGTGTGACGAAGATGATCGGCAACGGCCTGCGCCCTGGGGTTTGGGCTGAGTTCAAGCAGCGCTTTGGCGTTGATCATATCTGCGAGCTGTACGCCGCCAGTGACGGCAACATCGGCTTCACCAATGTGCTGAACTTCGACAACACCATCGGCTTTTCCCTGATGCACTGGGCACTGGTGGACTACGCCCATGACAGCTGTGAGCCGATTCGCGGCGCCGACGGTTTCATGCGCGAAGTGCCCAAGGGGGGCCAGGGGCTGCTGCTGGCCAGGATCGATGACAAGGCACCGTTCGACGGCTACACCGACCCCGAGAAGAACCGCAAGGTGGTGCTCAGCGACGTGTTCGAGAAGGGCGACCGTTATTTCAACACCGGCGACCTGTTGCGCAATATCGGCTTCGGCCACGCCCAATTCGTTGACCGGCTGGGGGACACCTACCGCTGGAAAGGTGAAAACGTCTCCACCACCGAAGTCGAGAACATCTTCCTGCAGCACCCGCAGATCTCCGAAGTGGTGGCCTACGGCGTGGAGATTGAAAACACCAACGGCCGCGCGGGCATGGCGGCCATTACGCCTGCCGAATCCCTGGCTTCCCTGGACATGCGCGAGTTGCTGACCTTCGCCCACGGGCAATTGCCCGCGTATGCGGTGCCGTTGTTCCTGCGGATCAAGGTGAAGATGGAAACCACGGGCACCTTCAAATACCAGAAGGTGAAACTCAAGGAGGAAGCGTTCGACCCGGGCAAGGCCGGTGATGATCCGATCTTTGCCTGGTTGCCTGGGTCGGACAGTTATGTGCCGGTCACCGGGCAACTGTTGGCGGATATCCAGGCGGGCAAGTTCCGTTATTGATTCTGCCTATCGCCGCTTTTGGGAAAAAAGGCATGACAGTGGGGAACTCCATCGCGAGACTGGGCGCCTTATGAAACACCAGACAAGGAGCCCCACATGTCAGACCAAGCCAAACAAATGACCGAAGACGAAGCCGCCGAATTTGCCGAGCAGGTGTTCGATGTGGCGCGCAAGGGCGATGCCGCGATGCTGGCGGCGTTGCTGGCCAAGGGCTTGCCGCCGAACCTGCGCAACCACAATGGCGATACGCTGTTGATGCTGTCGGCCTACCATGGCCATGTGGACGCGGTGAAAGTGCTGCTGGAATTCAAGGCCGACCCCCAGATTGCCAACGACAAGAACCAGCTGCCGATTGCCGGCGCGGCGTTCAAGGGCAACCTGCCGGTGGTCAAGGCGTTGATCGAAGGCGGAGCGTTGGTCGAAGGCGCATCCTCTGATGGTCGCACCGCCTTGATGATGGCGGCGATGTTCAACCGTACCGAAATGGTGGACTACCTGATCAGCCAGGGCGCCAATCCCAAGGCCACCGATGCCCAGGGCGTGACCGCGCTGGCAGCCGCGCAGACCATGGGGGCGGTGGATACGGCGGCGCAGTTGGAAAAACTGGTGTAGGCTTTGCGCCCTCAAAATCAGCCCCGCCACAGGACCACCCCATGAAAACCGCACTCGTCGAACTCATCAGCAAAATCAGCTCCGGCTGCATGAGCGAACCCGAGATCGCCAAGGTGGCTGACGAAGCGGCCCAGGCCTACGCCGATCCCGACGCTTTCCTGGCCGCCAACCCCGACATTAACTACGACGACACTTTCCCGATTCCCCTGGGTGAGTGGATCGTCGTCGGCAGCCTGCCAGACACCGTGCTGTTCCAGGCCGACACCTACCTGGACCTGTTCGCCCAGATCGTCGCCTCCTTTGGCCCCGGCGTGGCGTTCAACCTCAAGCCCAAGCAACTGGCCAAGACCGAAGCCCTGACCGCGCTGAACCGCATCCAGATCCAGATGAGCGCCCTCAACCCGGAGAACGGCGGCTACGTGCTGATGAACTTCAGCCAGTTGCTGGACGACGAGATCCAGGCTGTGCTGGTCTACGGCAACGACGTGCCACGGGTGCTGGAGTTGTGTGCCGAAACCGGCATAAAGGGCGAACCATCGCTGGAAGCTCTGCGCGTTGCGGTACACGTCTGAAATAAAACGGAACCCCCGGCCACGGCTGACTATCCTAAGCAGGCAAGCCCTCACTTAGGAGCGACACCATGGGTTCCACTTTTAATGGTCTGATCGGGTTGATCATCCTCGCGCTGGATATCTGGGCGATCATCAACGTGTTCAAAAGCGGCGCGAGTACCGGCGCCAAAGTGTTGTGGATCCTGTTGATCCTGCTGCTGCCGGTACTGGGCTTGATCATCTGGGCGATCGCCGGGCCGCGCGGTAACGTGCGGATCTGATCCAAACAACGCTATCCAGAGCGGGCACAGTAAGTGTGGGAGCGGGCTTGCTCGCGAATACGGTGTAACAGTCACCTGATGTA
>NZ_JBSVWQ010000215.1:0-9595 GCF_054071215.1 Pseudomonas sp. SDO5522_S412
TCAGTCAGCTTGTTGTCGACTGACCCACCGCATTCGCGAGCAAGCCCGCTCCCACATTTGGTTTCGTGTTTTCCTAGGGGTTTCGTGCCAGGTGCTCGGCTGGCAACACACGCTTGGCGCTCAGGTAGGCGTTTTGCCAATAGGCTTTGGACAGCGTGTCCAGCTTCACCGTACCGCCGGTTTGCGGCGCATGCACAAAGCGCCCTTCTCCCACGTAGATCCCGGCGTGGCTGACCTGCGAGCCGCCACCCGTGGCGAAGAAGATCAGGTCACCGGTTTGCAGGTTGTTTTCGCTCACGTCCTGGGCGCGCATCACGATCAGCTCGCGGGTGGTACGTGGCAAGGAGATGCCCGCCGCGTCACGGTAGACGAAACCGATCAAGCCACTGCAATCAAACCCCGAGTCCGGCGTGTTGCCGCCCCAACGATAAGGCGTGCCGACCAGGCCCAGCGCACGAAAAAGCACGTCTTCGGCCGCAGGCGAGAAACTTTGGGTGGCATAGGTGTTGAACACCGGCTTGGGCTTGACGGCCACGGGAGCAGGCGGAGGACGACTTGCGCAGGCGCTGAGCAGCGCGGCGCAAACGAGAAGAATTAGGCGGGCCGAGGTCGACATGGGCAGAACAATCCTGATCTGGATGCGGCTTTCGCTGCCGAACGTTGAAAAACAGAACGCGCAAGCAAAGCTCGCGCGATCAATTTACAACAATGTCCAGGGATTCTAGCGCTTACACGTCAAACTTCAAGTATCACTTTAACTTTACTTGCTGGCGGTAACGGTAGTCGGGGCCATCGCCAGGGCGCGCTTGGCTTCGATGAAGGTTTTGCTCCAGTAGCTGTCACCCAGGTTGTCGACTCGCACACCACCGCTGCGGCGGCTGCTGGAGTGGATAAACTGGTTGTCGCCCAGGTAGATACCGGCGTGGCTGACACGACCACGGCCAGCCGTACTAAAGAAAAGCAGATCACCGGGCTTGAGGTTGTTCCGCGCGACCAACGGTGCATCCACGTTGATCATTTCGCGGGTGGAACGCGGCAGGTTCATGCCGGCTTCCTCGCGGAACAGGTAGCCGATGAAACCGCTGCAGTCGAAACCGGCTTCAGAGGTACCGCCGAAACGGTAACGGGTACCGATCAGGGACATGCCGCGTTCGAGAATGCTGTCGGCCAGAACTGGAAGCTGGTAAGGCTTGGCGCCGGCGAAGTCGGCGAGTTCTTTTTCAGTTGCGATCTCTTCCTGATAAACAGTGGAAGACTGCGACGCAACGAATTTTGCCTGGGACTGCTGTACTGGTTTTTGCTGCTCAGCCACGTTTTGAGTGTGGGTGGCGCAACCAAACAACAGGGTAACGAGTGCGAGAGGCACGAGGGGTGCGAAGCGATTTAGCATGGGCACGACCGTGGCTGATGTGTAAAGAAGCCGAGACTATGCCTTCTATCACATCGATTTGCAAATTCAATCGTGATCTATGTGACTTCTTGTTTGGACTATGACATCTAAGCCCTTAACACCCTATGCCAGCCATTTGCGTGGCCAAAACGGCCCAAACGCAGGTTTTCTGGCGCCTGTAATTTGCCGAAAGCCCCGGCTTTAAAGGGCTGGCTACCAGCCCAGGGTTTCTTTGAGGAAGGGAATAGTCAGCTTGCGCTGGGCTTGCAAGGAAGCCTGGTCGAGCTGTTCGAGCAAGTCGAACAGTGCGCTCATGCTGCGTGTACCGCGAGTGAGAATAAAATGCCCGACTTCATCGGTCAGGTGCAACCCGCGGCGCGAAGCACGCAGTTGCAGGGCCCGCAGTTTGTCTTCGTCGGACAACGGGCGCATCTGGAAAATCAGCGCCAGGGTCAGCCGCGACTTCAAGTCCGCCAGCTTCACCGGCAGCTCACGTGGCGAGGTGGAGGCGGCAATCAACAAGCGCCGGCCGCTGTCACGCAAGCGGTTGAACAGATGGAACAGTGCCTCTTCCCAATCTGCCCGCCCCGCCACTGCCTGCAAATCGTCCAGGCAGACCAGTTCGTATTGTTCAAGGTTGTCGAGGATCTCGATACCGCGGTCCAGCAGCTCCGCCAGCGGCAGGTACACCGCCGGTTCACCCATCTGTTCGAAGCGCAGGCAAGCGGCCTGTAACAAGTGGGTACGCCCCACGCCGTGCTTGCCCCAGAGGTAGATCAAGCTTTCGGTCCACCCGGCGTCGGCTTCGCAGAGCCGCTCGACATAGCCGAGTGCAGCGGCATTGGCGCCTGGGTAGTAATTGATAAAGGTGGCGTCGTCACGCAGACGCACACCTAGGGGCAGCTGAATCGGTTTCATGCTGACTGAACGGTTCCAATCGAACCGTTAGTGACCTCTGTGTAAAGTTTGCAAAGTTTATACCCGTGACGCCGGGCGCACAATGCAGCAGACCACAAGCAAAATCAAAGGTTTGCGTTAACTTGTTGGATTTGGTGAGGAATGTTTGACGCAATGGCGAAACGCCAGAGCCGATAAATGACAAACCCGGCCTTGAGCCGGGTTTGTGATGCTGCGGTTATAACTCCGGTTCGTCGGTTCCGGCGTACATGTCCGAGTCCTTGTACAAGTCGTGCACATGGCGCACCAGCACCATGATCACCGCCGCCACCGGCAGCGCCAGCAGGATGCCGGTAAAGCCGAACAGCTCGCCGCCCGCCAGGATCGCAAAGATCACCGCCACCGGGTGCAGGCCGATCCGGTCGCCTACCAGCAATGGCGTCAGCACCATGCCTTCCAGGGCCTGGCCGACCATGAACACCGCGACAATCCCGAGCATCGGGTACAGGTCGCCGTGGAACTGGAACAACCCGGCCACCAGCGCCGCACCGATACCAATCACGAAGCCCATATAAGGCACGATGGCTGCCAGGCCGGCGATCAGGCCGATCAACAGCCCCAGTTCCAGGCCGATCGCCATCAACCCCGCCGCGTAGATGATCCCCAGCGCCAGCATCACCAGCAACTGGCCACGGACGAAGGCGCCGAGCACCTCATGACACTCCTCGGCCAGGGAGACAATGCGCTCCTCACGGTCGCGCGGCAGCAGGCCGCGGATCTTGGCCATCATGATATCCCAGTCCCGCAGCAGGTAGAACGCCACGACCGGGATCAGCACCAGGTTGGTCAGCCAGCCAATCAGCGCCAGGCTCGACGCCGTCGCCTGGCTCAGCACCACGCCGACAATGTCGGTGGTCTGGCCCATGTGCTCGCTGATGGCCGCCTTGACCTTGTCGAACTTCCAGAAGCCGTCTGCCAGCCCCAGCTTGGCCTGCGCCCACGGCATGGCCGTGTGTTGCAGCCAGTCGAGCATCTGCGGCGCCAGCTCATAGAGCTTGAACAGCTGCTTGGCCAACATCGGCACCAGCACCAGGACCAGCGCCGTGATGATCAAGGTGAACAACGCAAACACCGCCACCACGCCCCAGGTACGTGACAGGCCGAGCTTTTCCAGGCGATCCACCACCGGATCGAACAGGTAGGCCAGCAGTAACGCGACCAGGAACGGCGTCAGGATCGAATGCAGCAGGAACACAAAAACGCACAGCAGGACAATCCCGCCAAGCCACACCCAACGACGCGTATCCGCCATAAACCACTCCCTCTGTTATTTGCTTCCTGCTTCTATATAAGAAGGAAGAACACTTACCAATGAAAACGTAGCTGCGGCGTCGGCTCGACCGGTGCCGGTTGCGCGCCTTCTACCACCGTCTGCGGAGCCGGAGCTTCACCTGCCGGGATTTCCTGCAACTTGGCCAGGCTCAACTGGGTGCGCAGCTGCTCGGCGCTGCCATTCACCCGATAAACGATGCGAGTGCCGTCCACGCGCACTGGCTGGGCACCGAACGGTTCCAGCAGATGGCCGAGGGCGGCGTAATGCTCGAGATTCATGCCCTGCACTTCCAGCAACTGATCACTGGTGGCAGCGCCGGCCTTGACCGCAAAGCGTGGTGCCAGGCGTTCGCTGACGGCCAGCAGCACGGCGTCAGCCAATGCGGCAGTATCAGTGCCGGTGGCGGTGCCCTGCTCGCTTTTATCCCCCAGCCACAGGCGCCATTTGGCCGACCATTGGCCGCCATCTTCGCGAGCATGCACCGCCAGCAAGGCATCGGCCCCATAACGCTCGGACGCGGCGCGCAGCGGTGTGGCGTCAGGGCTTTCAAGATTCGGGGCGGTGGCGACGATCTGTTCGTCCAGGTCACCCAATGGCAGACGCAGCGGCAAACCACGGTGCTGGGCCGCGCGGCGCAGCGGCTGGGCGACGGCCTGGCCATCACCGACCAGGCTGCTGCCTTCCACGGAGTCGTTCAGCCACCAACCGAGGATCGATGGCCGATTGCTGCCCCACAGCGCCAGGCCCGCGCCACGCAACGCGCGGTCGGTGCTGACCGGGTCGAAATCCACCTGCAGGCTTTCCGGCGGGCCGGCGTCGTAGCCATACTGACTGATGATTTGTTGCGGGTCTTTGCGGATCGCCGCCAGGCCCGGGCCATCGGCGGCCTTGGCGTCGCCGGTCAGGCGGATCACCAGGGTTTGCAGGGCACGCTGGGTCGCCTGGTCGCGCTCCTGGGGAGACTGACTGCTGACCGGCTCCAGCACTTGATAGAGACCATTGAGGGTTTCGGCATGACTCGCCAGGCTGACCAACGACAAGCAGCCCACAAAAAAATATTTACTCAGACCCATGAAAGAAGATTCCCGAACGGCAAATAAGCGGTTGGAACAGACCGCGTGAACACTGTTGAGCAAGGCTGTGACCACAGCGACCGGCAAAACATTCACAGGGTCTCGGCAAGTTTTTGTACTGTCATAACGATAGCGAGTTAAAGGCTATACCTTAATAGGGCCTGTGACCGACTCGATTAGCGATTTTTTTAACAGCTATTGCCCCTGCCCGTCGGCCCGAGGATGGCCGCTGCCCCTCAAGCCTGATAAAATCGCGCGCCTTCGCAGACCGTCAATGGCAGGCCGTGCTGAAACTTCAGGTTTCGGTACACCCGCCGCATTCGGTCGTTACCCCTGAATCCCCCCTAAAGGCCTGGATCATGAGCAAGCAACCCTCCCTGAGCTACAAGGACGCCGGTGTAGACATCGACGCCGGTGAAGCATTGGTCGAACGCATCAAGAGCGTCGCCAAGCGCACTGCGCGCCCCGAAGTCATGGGCGGCCTGGGCGGTTTTGGCGCCCTCTGCGAGATCCCGGCCGGCTACAAGCAGCCTGTATTGGTCTCCGGCACCGACGGTGTGGGCACCAAGCTGCGCCTGGCACTGAACCTGAACAAGCACGACAGCATCGGCATCGACCTGGTTGCCATGTGCGTGAACGACCTGGTGGTGTGCGGCGCCGAGCCGCTGTTCTTCCTTGACTACTATGCCACCGGCAAGCTCAACGTCGAGACCGCTACCCAGGTGGTCACCGGCATTGGCGCTGGCTGCGAACTGTCCGGCTGCTCCCTGGTCGGCGGCGAAACCGCTGAAATGCCAGGCATGTACGAAGGCGAAGACTACGACCTGGCCGGTTTCTGCGTCGGCGTTGTCGAAAAATCCGAAATCATCGACGGTTCCAAGGTGGCTGCCGGTGACGCCCTGCTGGCCCTCCCATCGTCCGGCCCGCACTCCAACGGCTACTCGCTGATCCGCAAGATCATCGAAGTGTCCGGCGCCGACATCGAAACCATCCAGCTCGACGGCAAGCCCTTGACCGACCTGCTGATGGCCCCGACCCGCATCTACGTGAAGCCGTTGCTCAAGCTGATCAAGGACACCGGCGCGGTCAAGGCCATGGCCCACATCACCGGTGGCGGCCTGCTGGACAACATCCCGCGCGTACTGCCTAAAGGCGCCCAGGCGATTGTCGACGTGGCCAGCTGGCAGCGCCCGGCAGTCTTCGACTGGCTGCAAGAGAAAGGCAACGTCAACGAAACCGAGATGCACCGCGTGCTGAACTGCGGCGTGGGCATGGTCATCTGCGTGGCTCAAGAGCACGTTGAAAGCGCGCTGAACGTATTGCGTGAAGCCGGCGAACAGCCTTGGGTCATCGGCCAGATCGCTACCGCCCCTGAAGGCGCGGCTCAGGTTGAACTGAAGAACCTTAAGGCGCACTGATGCCTGCAACCTGTGATGTCGTGGTGCTGCTCTCCGGCACCGGCAGTAACTTGCAGGCCCTGATCGACAGCACGCGCGCCGGCGACAGCCCGGTGCGCATCGCTGCGGTGATTTCCAACCGCAGCGACGCCTACGGCCTGCAACGCGCCAGGGACGCAGGTATCGACACCCGCTCCCTGGATCACAAGGCTTTCGAAGGCCGCGAGGCCTTCGACAGCGCCTTGATCGAACTGATCGACGCCTTCAACCCCAAACTCGTGGTACTGGCCGGCTTCATGCGCATTCTCAGCGCTGACTTCGTGCGTCACTACAACGGGCGTCTGCTGAATATCCACCCGTCCCTGCTGCCAAAATACAAAGGGTTACACACCCACCAGCGTGCCCTGGAGGCCGGCGACACCGAGCACGGCTGCAGCGTGCACTTTGTCACCGAGGAACTCGATGGCGGGCCTCTGGTCGTACAGGCAGTAGTTCCGGTAGAGTCTGCGGACTCTGCGCAGACGCTTGCGCAACGGGTTCACACCCAGGAACACAGGATTTACCCGCTGGCTGTTCGCTGGTTCGCTGAGGGACGGTTGATTCTTGGCGACCACGGTGCATTATTGGACGGTCAGTTACTTGCGGCCAGCGGCCACTTGATTCGAACCTAGGAGACTTTATGCGTCGCGCCCTGCTCTTCGCTTTTGCGCTGTTCGCCTTGCCTGCCGTGCAAGCGGCAGACCTTCACCCTTTCTCCGCCAGCTACACCGCCGACTGGAAACAGTTGCCCATGAGTGGTTCGGCAGAACGCAGCCTGACCAAGAATGACAACGGCAGCTGGACCTTGAATTTCAAGGCTTCCATGATGATCGCCAGCCTGACTGAAACCAGCGTGATCCGCTTCGACAAAGACGCCCTGCAACCGGTGAGCTACACCTTCGAACGCGGTGGCCTGGGCAAGACGAAGAAGATCAACCTCGACTTCGATCAGACGGCCAAGAAAGTCACCGGCTTTGAAAACAAGGACCCGGTCAACGTGGCCCTTCAAAGCGGCATGCTCGACAAGTCGACCTACCAGTTGGCATTGCAGCGCGATGTGGCAGCCGGCAAGAAAAGCATGAGCTACAACGTCGTCGAAGGCACTGATGTCGATACCTACGACTTCCGCGTGATCGGCCCGGAAAAGGTCCAGACCAAAGCCGGCTCCATCGATGCGATCAAGGTCGAGCGCGTGCGTGACCCGACTCAAAGCAAGCGCATTACCCAAATGTGGTTTGCCAAGGACTGGGGCGGCATCCTGGTTGCCCTGCGCCAGGTCGAGACTGACGGCAAGGAATACAACATCATGCTGCAAGACGGTACCGTTGACGGCAAGGCTGTCAAAGGCAGCTGATCCTCTGCGCAATGAAAGAGCCTCGCGTACGCGGGGCTTTTTTTCGCCTGTCGCCTGACGCCAACATGAAACTTTTGTCATAAAACTCAGCGCCCTGCGACGCAATGTCGCGGTTTCCGTGGGCTCGCGGGATTACTCCAGTTTCTGTAAAGGTGTGTTGCAATTCCTGGTTATTTACTTAGCAAGCTAACAAATCATATAACAAAGGCCTGCGACGCCTTGCCGCAGATCAACCAGAGATTGGAGCAAGCAGATGACTGTAAAAGTAACTGAACGCGACGATGAACATATGTCCCATGAAGCAGTAGCCCACGGGATTCACATCTGGGATGTACACCAGCAAGACCTGCTGGTCGGCATGTTTCACGACGAGACCGAAGCTCATAATTATAAAAACGAGCTCGAGACCCTTGAGATGAAACGCCAGGCGCAAAGCTCCTGAAACTCTGAAATCCTGTAGATAACCAGCCCCACGCAGCTGGAGTGTCTATAAACACAAACCCCGCCTTTTGAGCGGGGTTTGTGTTTTGGGGGTTGGGGGTTGGGATTTTGGGGGCGCTTCGCGCCCCAGCGGGAGCAAGCTCCCTCGCCACAACAAGCCGTCTCGCCACAATGTGTGTTTCTAACGCATTACCACATCAGGTCGTCAGGGATCTGGTAGGCGGCGTACGGATCATCCTCATCCGGCACCTGGCTTTCGGTCAGCACGTTCATCTGGACGATGCGCTCTGGCGCCCGCTCCTGGATCTTCAGCGCGGCTTCGCGCGGGATCACCTCGTAACCGCCACCGTGATGCACGATCGCCAGGGAGCCGTTGCTCAGCTTGTTACGCATCAGCGTGTTGACCGACAGGCGCTTGACCTTCTTGTCATCCACGAAGTTGTAGTAGTCCTCGGTGGTCAGCTTGGGCAGGCGCGAGGTTTCGATCAATTGCTTGACCTGCGCAACGCGGGCCTTAGCCTCGGCTTTTTCCTGCTGCTGACGGTTCAGCTCCTGGTCGCGCTTGACCTTTTCGGCATGCGCCTGGATGGCCAGGCGCGCCTGGCTGTCGTCCGCTTCGGCCTGGCCTTTATGCACCAGGCGCTGCTGTTTCTGTTTCTCTTTGCCGACCTGCTTGGCCTGCTTTTGGTTGACCAGGCCTGCTTTGAGCAACTGGTCGCGAAGGGAAATGCTCATGGTGCTTACTCACTTGGGCAACGGCTCAGCCGCAGCTGGACAGATTCTTTTCCTGGCGTTTGGCTTCGCCCCACAGGGCGTCCAACTCTTCGAGGGTGCAATCTTCTATGGGACGGTGGGTCTCGCGCAATGCCTGTTCGATAAATCGGAAACGTCGTTCGAATTTAGCGTTGGCTAAACGCAAGGCTGCTTCCGGGTCGACCTGGAGGTGACGGGCCAGGTTGACCGCCGCAAACAGCAGGTCACCTACTTCATCGGCGATGGCTGCCGGGTCGTTATCGGCCATGGCCTCGAGCACTTCATCCAGCTCTTCGCGCACGTTATCCACCACGGGCAACGCGGCCGGCCAGTCGAAACCCACCTGCCCGGCGCGCTTTTGCAATTTGGCGGCGCGGGAAAGCGCCGGCAAGGCCGTGGGTACATCATCCAGCAAGGACAGTTGCTCCGGTGCGTCGGATTTTTCCGCACGCTCCTCGGCCTTTATTTCTTCCCAACGCTGCTTGACCTGCTCTTCGCTCAGCTGCGGAATATCCAGCGGCGCATACAAGTCTCCCGTGGGAAACACATGCGGGTGACGGCGAATCAACTTGCGGGTAATGCTGTCGATCACCCCGGCGAATTCGAAGCGCCCTTCTTCCCGCGCCAGCTGGCTGTAATACACCACCTGGAACAACAGGTCGCCCAGCTCACCTTGCAGGTGATCAAAATCCCCGCGCTCGATCGCATCGGCGACTTCGTAGGCTTCTTCCAGGGTGTGGGGGACGATGGTGGCGTAGGTTTGCTTGATGTCCCACGGGCAACCGTATTGCGGGTCGCGCAGGCGGTTCATCAGGTGCAACAGGTCTTCAAGTGAATACATCAGTCTCTTTCCGCAGAAGTGGGAACGCTGAGGATCAAATGTGGGAGCGGGCTTGCTCGCGAAGGCGTCGTGTCAGT
>NZ_JBSVWQ010000216.1:0-9540 GCF_054071215.1 Pseudomonas sp. SDO5522_S412
TGCCAATCACCGCGATCTTTCTGAAAGGTTGCAACTGCCTGGTTGGGGCCGCTCCGCAGCCCAGCGGGAGCAAGCTCCCTCGCCACAGTAAGAGGCGGTCCATAATCGTCGCCATTTTTGTTAGAATCCGCAACGCGCCGCTCAGTCGGCGCGTTTTTTTTGCATCCGGTTCACCCTTTACGAGGGTAGCCACCTGGAGAGAACACCCATGACTCAACCGATTGTCGTGGCGGCACTGTATAAGTTCGTCACCCTCGAAGATTACGTCGCCCTGCGCGAGCCACTGCTGCAGGCGATGGTCGACAACGGCATCAAAGGCACCTTGCTGATTGCCGAAGAAGGCATCAACGGCACTGTTTCCGGCAGCCGCGAAGGCATTGATGGCTTGATGGCCTGGCTCAAGAACGACCCGCGCATGGACGACATCGACCACAAAGAGTCGTACTGCGACGAGCAGCCGTTCTACCGCACCAAGGTCAAGCTCAAGAAAGAAATCGTGACCCTGGGCGTCGAAGGCGTCGACCCGAACAAGAAAGTCGGCACCTACGTCGAGCCGCAGGACTGGAATGCGCTGATCAGCGACCCTGAAGTGCTGCTGATCGATACCCGCAACGACTACGAAGTGTCCATCGGCACCTTTGAAGGCGCGATCGACCCGAAGACCACCAGCTTCCGCGAATTTCCCGACTACATCAAAGCCAACTTCGACCCGGCCAAACACAAGAAAGTCGCCATGTTCTGCACCGGCGGCATTCGTTGCGAAAAGGCCTCGAGCTATATGCTCAGCGAGGGTTTCGACGAGGTGTATCACCTCAAGGGCGGCATCCTGAAGTACCTCGAAGAGGTGCCGCAGGAAGAAACCAAGTGGCAGGGCGACTGCTTTGTGTTCGACAATCGCGTGACCGTGCGCCACGACTTGAGCGAAGGCGACTACGATCAATGTCATGCCTGCCGCACACCGGTCAGCGTCGAGGACCGTGCATCCGAACACTATGTAGCTGGCATCAGTTGCCCGCATTGCTGGGATAAGCTTTCAGAGAAGACCCGTCGCAGCGCGATCGACCGGCAAAAGCAGATTGAGCTGGCCAAGGCCCGCAATATGCCGCACCCGATTGGCTACAACTACAAGCAATCCCCATCCTCCGAGGCCTGAGCCATGTCCGCACGCCTGCTCTATGTAATGGATCCGATGTGCTCCTGGTGCTGGGGTTTCGCCCCGGTGGCCAAGGCGCTGGTTGAGCAGGCCCAGGCCGCAGGCGTGGAGCTGCACCTGGTGGTGGGCGGCTTGCGCACCGGCAGTGGCGCGGCGCTGGAGCCGACGACCCGGCGCTATATTCTTGAGCATTGGCAGGCCGTGACCGACGCCACCGGCCAGCCGTTCAAGCGTGAAGGTGCGCTGCCTGATGGTTTTGTCTACGACACTGAGCCGGCTTGCCGCGCCGTGGTCACTGCCCGCAGCCTGGCGCCGGATTGCGCCTGGAAACTGCTGGGGCTGATCCAGCAGGCGTTCTACGTCGAAGGGCGCGACGTGACTCGCGCCGACGTATTGGTGGAACTGGCCGAGACCGCCGGCGTGCCGCGTATCGAGTTCGCCGAAGCTTTCGACCGCGCCGACCAGCACGCGGCCACCGCGGCGGATTTCACCTGGGTCCAGGACCTGGGCATCGCCGGTTTCCCGACCTTGCTGGCGGAGCGTAATGGGCAACTGGCGCTGCTGACCAACGGCTATCAGCCGCTGTCCGAATTGGCGCCGCTGCTGAGCCGCTGGCTGGAGCGAGCTGCCTGTGCATGATCAGCCCGATCCCGTTGAGCAACCCAAGCGTGTCGACCGGCTGACCTGGGCGGAAGTCCGCCGCCTGGCGCTGCATCACAAGAAATCCCTGTGGATCGCCAATGGCGTCGCCGTGCTGGCAACCTTGTGCAGCGTGCCGATTCCATTGCTGCTGCCGTTGCTGGTGGACGAAGTGCTGCTGGGCCATGGCGATGCGGCACTGAAGGTGATGAACCACGCATTGCCCTTGGGTTGGCAGAAGGCCGCCGGCTATATCGGCCTGATGCTGCTGGTGACCTTGCTGCTGCGTTGCGGCGCCCTGGTGTTCAACGTGCTGCAGGCGCGGTTGTTTGCGCGACTGGCCAAGGACATCGTCTATCGCATTCGCGTGCGGCTGATCGAGCGCCTCAAGCGCATTTCCCTCAGCGAATACGAAAGCCTGGGCAGCGGCACGGTGACCACGCACCTGGTCACCGACCTGGACACGGTGGACAAATTCGTCGGTGAAACCCTCAGCCGGTTCCTGGTGGCGATGCTCACCCTGGTAGGCACCTCCGGGATCCTGATGTGGATGCACTGGAAGCTGGCGCTGTTGATCCTGCTGTTCAACCCGCTGGTGATCTACGCCACGGTGCAGTTGGGCAAGCGGGTCAAGCACCTGAAGAAGCTGGAAAACGACAGCACATCGCGGTTCACCCAGGCGCTCACCGAAACCCTCGATGCGATCCAGGAAGTGCGTGCCGGCAATCGCCAGGGCTTTTTCCTCGGTCGCCTGGGCCAGCGGGCCCAGGAAGTGCGGGATTTTGCGGTCAATTCCCAGTGGAAAAGCGACGCCTCCAGCCGCGCCAGTGGCTTGCTGTTCCAGTTCGGTATCGACATCTTCCGTGCGGCGGCGATGCTGACGGTGCTGTTTTCCGACCTGTCCATCGGCCAGATGCTCGCGGTGTTCAGTTACCTGTGGTTCATGATCAGCCCGGTGGAACAGTTGCTGAACCTGCAATACGCCTACTACGCGGCGGGCGGGGCGCTGACGCGGATCAACGAACTGCTGGCCCGCGCCGATGAACCGCAATACGCGGGCGGTGCCGATCCGTTTACCGGACGCGAGACCGTCGGCATCGAAGTGCGCGGCCTGAATTTCGGCTACGGCGAGGAACTGGTGCTGGACCAGTTGAACCTGAACATCGCCCCGGGTGAAAAAGTCGCGATTGTCGGCGCCAGCGGCGGCGGCAAAAGTACCCTGGTGCAACTGTTGCTGGGGCTGTATACGCCGCAGGCCGGCAGCATTCGCTTCGGTGGTTCGACCCAGCAGGAAATCGGCCTGGAGACGATTCGCGAGAATGTCTCCGTGGTGCTGCAGCACCCGGCACTGTTCAATGATACGGTGCGCGCCAACCTGACCATGGGCCGCGAGCGCAGCGACCAGGCCTGTTGGCAGGCGCTGGAAATTGCCCAGCTGGATGCGACCGTCAAGGCGCTGCCGCTGGGCCTGGACAGCGTGGTCGGACGCTCCGGCGTGCGCTTTTCCGGTGGGCAGCGTCAACGCCTGGCCATTGCACGGATGGTGCTGGCGGAGCCGAAAGTGGTAATACTCGACGAGGCCACCTCGGCCCTGGATGCGGCAACCGAATACAACCTGCACCAGGCGCTGGCGCGGTTTCTCAGTGGCCGTACCACGTTGATCATCGCCCACAGGCTGTCGGCGGTGAAACAGGCGGATCGGGTATTGGTGTTTGATGGCGGCCATATTGCCGAAGATGGCGACCATCAGCAGTTGATTGCTGATGGTGGCTTGTACGCCAAACTTTACGGACACTTGCAACAAGTGCGGTGATTTAGCCTACGCTGAGCTATCAGGAGCGGTTTTCACTCGCGTGCGTATTTTAGTTGTGCATGTGCAAGGGACCTCATGAAGCAAAAGCAGACTCTCGGAACCCCTCGGTTATTGGGCATTGTGTGGCCTTTTATCGCCGTCGTGCTGTTCCAGGCATTGTTAGGCTGCGTCAGTCTCTACGTACTCTCGGCGGTGCGCGGTTATGTGGCGGGCGAAAGCCTGTGGTCCAAGGGCCAGAAAGACGCGATCTTTTACCTGACGCTCTACGCCGACAGCCGCGACGAAGCCACCTACCTCAAATACCAGAACGCGATTGCCGTACCCCAGGGCGGGCATGAGCTGCGGCTGGCCCTGGACCGCCCGACGCCGGACCTGTCTGCCGCGCGCCAGGGCATCCTCAAGGGCGGTAACCACCCTGACGACGTTTCCAGCCTGATCTGGCTGTACCTCAACTTCCGCCATTTCAGTTACCTGGAAAAAGCCATTGAACTGTGGACGGTGGGCGATGGCTACCTGGTGCAACTGGACGACCTGGCCCAGGAGATGCACCGAGCGATCATGGCCAATCAGGTCAGCGGCAGCGACGTACACCGCTGGAAGCAGCGGATCTTCGCGATCAACGACGGGGTGACGCCGGCCGCGAAAGCCTTCAGCGATGCCCTGGGTGAAGGCTCGCGGATGATTCTGCGCCTGCTGCTGGTGACCAACCTGGCCACGGCACTGGGCTTGATCGTGCTGGCGCTGTTGCGCACCCACAAACTGCTGGCCCAGCGGCATGCGTTTGCCGACGCGCTCCAGTTGGAGAAGGAGCGGGCGCAGATCACCCTGGAGTCGATTGGCGACGGAGTGATCACCACCGATGTCGACGGCGCCATTGCGTATATGAACCCGGCCGCCGAAGCTCTGACCCATTGGAAAGCCGCCCAGGCCCAGGGGCTGCCGCTGGCGGCGCTGTTCAACCTGCTGGACGAAAATGCCCAGGCCGACGGCTTTACCCTGATCGAACACATATTGGGCGGCCAGCTCGGTGGGGGCAGCGAGCACTCCAAGCTGATCCAGCGCCTGGACGGCACCACCGTGTCCGTCACCCTGGTGGGCGCGCCGATCCGCAGTGCCGGCAAAGTCGTCGGCGCGGTGCTGGTGTTGCACGACATGACACAGGAACGCCAGTACATCGCCAACCTGTCCTGGCAGGCCACCCACGACGCCTTGACCGGCCTGGCCAACCGCCGCGAGTTCGAGTTCCGCCTGGAGCAGGTGCTGCACAACGTCGGGCGCCAGCAAACCGGGCGCCATGCCTTGATGTTCCTCGATCTGGACCAGTTCAAGCTGGTCAACGACACCTGCGGGCATGCCGCGGGGGATGAACTGTTGCGGCATATCTGCGCGCTCTTGCAGTCCGACCTGCGTGAAGGTGACACCCTGGCCCGGCTGGGCGGCGACGAGTTCGGCATCCTGCTGGAGAACTGCCCGGCGCCGGTGGCGGAAAAAATCGCCGAAAGCCTGCGCCACACCGTGCAGAGCCTGCACTTTGTGTGGAAGGGCAGGCCGTTTGTCACCACCGTGAGCATTGGCCTGGTGCACATCACGCACGCCCCGACCACCCTGGAGACTTCCCTGCGAGCCGCCGACATGGCGTGCTACATGGCCAAGGAAAAGGGCCGCAACCGGGTGCAGGTGTATCACGCCGATGACTCGGAATTGTCCCTGCGCTTTGGCGAGATGGCCTGGGTGCAACGCCTGCACATGGCGCTGGAAGAGAACCGTTTTTGCCTGTACGCCCAGGAAATCGCGCCCCTTGGGCACACCGAACAGGGGGATGGGCATATCGAAATCCTGCTGCGCCTGCATGACGAGGCGGGGCGGATCATCCTGCCGGACAGTTTTATCCCGGCCGCCGAGCGTTACGGCTTGATGACCTCCCTGGACCGTTGGGTGGTGGAGAACGTGTTCAAGATCATCGCGGGCTGCATGCGTGAGCGCCCGGGCCGGCCCATGGCCATGTGTGCGATCAATCTGTCAGGCACTACCATCGGCGATGAGGACTTTCTTGGGTTCCTGCGTGAGCAATTCATTGCCTATGGCATTCCACCGGAAATGATTTGTTTTGAAATTACAGAAACCAGCGCTATAGCGAATTTGGGTAGTGCGATTCGTTTTATCAACGAGCTCAAAGAGTTAGGGTGCCATTTCTCCCTGGATGACTTCTGCGCCGGGATGTCCTCGTTCGCATATCTTAAACATTTACCTGTAGACTTCTTGAAGATCGATGGAAGTTTCGTAAAGGATATGCTGGACGACCCGATTAACCGCGCTATGGTCGAAGTGATCAATCACATCGGTCATGTCATGGGTAAGCGCACAATTGCCGAATTTGTCGAGACACCCCAGATCGAACAAGCCTTGCTTGAGATCGGGGTCGACTACGCTCAGGGATACCTGATCGAGCGACCGCAGTTGTTTACCTTTGATAGTTTGCAGTGTCGACCTGTGCGACCGCAGCCTCTGTTATTCAAGGCGCCTGGCACGTTCCGATGAAACATTTGCTGGTCTGTACATATCACAAATCAAAAGGAGCCCGACAGTGATCGACACATTCAACAGAACCGGCCCGCTTATGGAAGCCTCAAGTTACCCCGCCTGGGCGCAACAGCTGATCCAGGACTGTAGCGAGAGCAAGCGTCGCGTTGTCGAACACGAACTGTACCAGCGCATGCGCGATAACAAGCTCAGCGCCAAGACCATGCGCCACTACCTGATTGGTGGCTGGCCGGTGGTTGAACAGTTTGCGTTGTACATGGCACAGAACCTCACCAAGACCAAATTTGCCCGCCATCCTGGGGAGGACATGGCGCGCCGCTGGCTGATGCGCAATATTCGCGTGGAACTCAACCACGCCGATTATTGGGTGCATTGGGCCCGCGCCCATGGTGTCAGCCTGGAAGAATTGCAGGCACAGGAAGTGCCGCCGGAGCTGCATGCACTGAGCCACTGGTGCTGGCACACCAGCTCGGCCGATTCGCTGATTGTCGCGATTGCCGCCACCAACTACGCCATCGAGGGGGCCACTGGGGAGTGGTCCGCCGTGGTGTGTTCCACCGGCGTCTATGCCGCGGCTTTCCCTGAGGAAGACCGCAAGCGCGCGATGAAGTGGCTGAAGATGCATGCCCAGTACGATGACGCACATCCCTGGGAAGCCCTGGAAATCATCTGCACCCTGGCCGGCATGAACCCGACCAAGGAACTGCAGGTAGAGCTGCGCCAGGCGGTCTGCAAGAGCTACGACTACATGTACCTGTTCCTGGAACGTTGCATGCAGCTGGAAAAGTCGGTGGCCGCCCCCCGCAAACAACCGGCCCTGGTTGCCAGCGAGGCGTAAACGGGGTGATGGCGGGGTAAATTACCCCGCCATTGCCAGCCGATTGCGGCCTTCACGCTTGGCCACATACAAGGCACTGTCCGCCCGGCGCAACAGGCTCTCGGCGGACTCTCCCGCCAGCAAGGTCGAGCAGCCCAGGCTCACCGTCAATTCGATCCGCTCATCATCCGCCCAATAATCCTGGGCCTGTGCCGCCTGGCGCAGGCGCTCGCCGACCATCGATGCCGCGTCCCGGCCGGTGTTGGACAGCAGGATCAGAAACTCTTCCCCGCCAAACCGGAACACCATGTCCACATTGCGCAGCTGGCTCTTGATCGAGGCGGCGACGGCCTTGAGCACCTTGTCGCCCGTGGCATGGCCGTGGCTGTCGTTGATGTGCTTGAAGTGGTCGATGTCCAGCATCAGCAAGGACAGGGGTTGCAGGTGCCGGCGAGCCATGTCGATTTCCCGTTGCAGGGTCTGGTCCATGGCGATGCGGTTACCGGTTTCGGTCAGTGGGTCGCGCAGGGCACTGCGAGTCGCCGCACGGTAGAGCAGGGCATTGCGCATCGGGTAGAGCAAGGTGGCCAGCAGCGATTCCAGGTTGGCCAGTTCGTCTTCGAGAAAGCGTTGGTTGCGCCGAAACACCAGTTCGCCAAGGTGCTCGCCTTCATGGCTGAGGGCATAGCTCACCGAATGATGGCCGCGGTGACCGTACTCCAGGCGCAGGTCGCTGGCTTCGTGGCGGTATTGCAGGGCGTCCAGCGGCACCAGGCGTTGGATCTCGCGGAAGAACAACGCAAGGATATGCTCCGGCTCCAGGCTGGTTTGCAATTGCATGCCCAGTTGCTGGCGAAGTTGCTCAACCGTCGCGGGGCGTCGTGTAAGAAGGGAAGGCTGACCAAAGCCCAGGCGTTGCAATTTGGCGCTGTCGAAGTCAATTGCGTTGGTCTGGGTCGGTGTTTTCATAAGCGAATGAGCCTCTAAGCACAAAACTGTCTTACAGGCTGGGTGAGAGCGTCGTACTGTTCCTTCAGTTCCGTAGGACTGACGTACAGTCTAGCCCGGTTTACCTAAGGGTATAACTGCCGCACGTCTTATAGCCGGGGCCGCGTCGCCGCGGGCCCCGGGTTGGGCTTATTGTTTTTGCGGGTCGAACTGCTTGTCACGGATAAACAGCGCTGGAATTACGCCGCAGATAAAGTACGCGCCGCCCATGACCAGGAATCCCACGCCAATCGAGCCATGGGACGCCAGGAAACCAATGGCTGCCGGTGCCACCGCCGCGCCGATTCGGCCAATGTTGTAGGCGCCGCCCACTGCCGAGCCGCGAAATTTCGCTTCGAAGCTTTCGGTCATGTAGGTCGCATTCACGCCGTAGGGGATGCCGTACAGGAAACCGAACACAATCAGCATCCACAGGATGTTGTCCGGGCTCTGGAACAGCACGATCACCGGCAGGAAAATCGCCGTGCCCAGCGCGCCGACGGCGAACACCAGGCGCCGGCCCAGGCGGTCTGCCGCGAGCCCGGCGAGGATCTTGCCGAAAATCATCGCCGCGTAGGTGCCGACCATGTAGCTGGTCATCGACTTGAAGTTCATCCCCAGCTCGCCTTCCAGGTATGACGGCATCCAGTTGTTCACGCCGTAGTAGCCGAACTGCAGGAAGCCTGCGGTCAGCGCCCAGAGGATAAACATGCGGCTGGCTTTCGGGTCGCTGAAGATCAGCTTGAACATGCCGTCGGGTTTCTTCGCCGACACGCGCTTGATGCCTTCGGCCTTTTCCCGGGCACGTTCGGCCTGGGCCTTGATCCAGGCTTGCGGCTCCGGCACCAGGCGTTGCATCAGTACGGCGAGGATCACCGGGATGATCGCCACGTAGAACAACCAGCGCCAGCCGTGGTTCGGCAGGATCCAGCCGGCGAGCAGGGTGGCGACGATGTAGCCCACTGACCAACCGGCCTGCAAGGTGCCGAGCACGGTGGTGCGATAGCGGGTCGGCACGTATTCGGCCATCAGGGTGTTGCACGCGACATACAGCGCGCCGAGGCCCAGGGACGCGAAGAAACGGGTGCTCGCGAACTGCCAATAGCTGTGGGTCATGCCCAGGATCGCCGTGCCGGCGGAGAACAGCACGATGCTCCAGACCACGGTTTTCACCCGGCCAAAACGGTCACAGGCCCAACCGCCGTAAATCCCGCCGATGGCCATCCCGGCCAGGGTGAAGCTGCCCAGGCTGCCGGCTTCGACGCTGGTCAGGCCGAACTCGGCCTTGAGGCTGCTGAGGCTGTAGGACAGCAGCATCAAGTCGGCACCGTCGATCAGCAGGCCGAGGAAGCAGAAGATGAATACGATGATCCACAGTTTGTTTTGCGCGGGCGACAACGCACCCGCCGAAGCGGCGACTTCCATAGCGATACCTTGTTGTAGTTGTTAGGGCACAAGTTATGGGTGTTGCGGTAATGCGGTTGGAACACGGTCAAAATGTGGGAGCGGGCTTGCTCGCGAAAACGGAGTGTCAGTTCACTCCTCCCATGTCCTACCTCCCCCCCTCCCCACCCCACCCCCCCCCCCCCC
>NZ_JBSVWQ010000217.1:0-9535 GCF_054071215.1 Pseudomonas sp. SDO5522_S412
TAAAAAATTTGGTGACTGACACACCGCATTCGCGAGCAAGCCCGCTCCCACATTTTAGACCGTGGCCATCTGTGGGATCCGGGTTGGACTCATCGCCGCCATCGCCACCGAAGTCGCCGCCGTGCGCGTCTCCACTCCCAGCTTCACATACACATGCTCCAGATGCTTGTTCACCGTCCTCGGACTCAACCCAAGAATGTCGCCAATATCCCGATTGGTCTTGCCACACGCCACCCAACGCAGCACTTCCACCTCCCGCTCCGTCAGTTGAAACCGCGCCGACAATAGCTTGTGCGCCGGCTCATCCTCCAGGGTGATCACGCTCGGCTGTGTCGCCGCCCGCGCCGACAGCAAAATCCGCGACGTACGCAAATGCGCCGCCACCCGCGCCAGCACTTCATCGGTCTGGATCGGCTTGGTCACGTAATCGCTGCCGCCCACCTCGAACCCCTGCACCACATGCTTGCTGTCGGTCAGCCCAGTCATGAACACCACCGGAATATCCGCGCTGGCCGGTTGTGCCTTGAGCCGGCGGCAGGTTTCAAAGCCGTCCAGCCCGGGCATCACCGCGTCCAGCAGGATCAAATCCGGGCGCCGGCGTTGCACGCGGTTCAGCGCGCTGAGGCCGTCCAGCGCCACCAGCACCATGTAGCCGGCGTCGTCCAGGGCGTCGGAGAGCATGGCCAGGTTGTCCGGGGTGTCGTCGACAATCAGCACCACGCCGGGCTCAGCGCTGTGGGTCAAGGCATTCATCTTCGGCCTCCTTCAGGATGCGGTTGAGTTCTTCCAGGCGAAAGCTTTTCAGCAAGGCCCGGAGCTTGTTGATGAACGGTGCGGTACCTGGGCTGTCCAGCACGATGGCGTCGAGCTTTTCATGCAAACCACGCACATAGCCAATGGCGCTCAGTTCGGCGAGCACCGCGAGTTCTTCTGCGCTGGGTAGCGCGCCTTGGGTCGCGACCGGCGCGGCGAGGGGTGTGCGACGGCGCAGCCATTGCAAGTCCAGGTGCAGTTGCAGGCGTCCGAGCAGTTCAGGGGTACGCACCGGCTTGGCCAGGTAGTCGTTGCAGGCGCCGGCGATGCTGCGTTCGCGGTCGTCAGTGAAGGCGTTGGCGGAGATGATGATAATCGGCGCGGCAGACAGCGCATTACGCCGGATCATCCGGCTGGTGGCCCAGCCGTCCATGGTCGGCATCGACAGGTCCATCAGGATCAGGTCCGGCGACAGCAGCGCCACCTGGCGGATCGCCTCCTGGCCGTTGCTGGCCTGGGACACCTCGAAGCCCAGGGGCGTGAGCATGCCGCTGAGCACCTTGCGATGGTCCACGTGGTCATCCACCACCAGGATGCGCCGTCGTTCGCCGTGGTAGCCGATGATGTCGTGCTCCACATGCACCACCGCTTGCGGCACGCGGACCTGGGACAGGAACAGCCGTACCTGGAAGCAGGTGCCCTTGTCCAGCTCGCTGACCACCCGCAATTCGCCGCCCATCAGCGAGGTCAGCATGCGTGTGATGGTCAGGCCCAGACCCACGCCCTTGTCCTGGCGCATCAGGTCGCCGCGTTCGAACGGCTGGAAAATCCGCTCGATCTGTTCCGGGTCAATCCCGATGCCGGTGTCGATGATTTCGAAGTTGGCGGTCTCGCGCATGTAGCTGACCCGCAGGCGCACCTCGCCGCTGTCGGTAAAGTTGATCGCGTTGCCCAGCAGGTTGATCAGGATCTGCCGCACGCGTTTTTCATCGCCGCGCACTACGGCGGGGATCTTGCCCACGCAGTCCAGGCGAAAGCGCAGGCCCTTGTCTTCGGCCTGGGGGGTGAACATCTGCTCCAGGTCGTGGATCAGTTCCGGGAAGGGGATTTCGGTGAGCTCCAGGCGCAGCTTGCCGGCCTCGATCTTCGCCACGTCCAGCAGGCCGTCGATCAGCGACAGCAGGTGCGAGCCGCTGCGCAGGATGGTCGCCAGGGCATCCTGATGCTGCTCGGGCATTGCGCTGTCACGCTGCAGAATCTGGGTGAAGCCAAGGATGCTGTTGAGCGGCGTGCGCAGCTCGTGGGACAGCCCGGTGACGTAGCGACTCTTGGCCGCGTTCGCTGCTTCCGAGGCTTCCTTGGCCTGTTGCAGGGCCTGGTCGGTGAGGCTGTGGGCGGCGATCTCCTGCATCAGCAGCGAGGTTTGCCGGTCGGATTCTTCCTGGGCCACCCGCCGGCTTTCGCGGGTGAGTACTACCCACCAGGCGAGTACGGCGGCCAGCACCGAGAGCGTGAGGAACGCCTTGAAAAACGCCTGGTACAAGGTTTGCGAATGGGGCAAACCCTGGGCCGCCTGCATGTAGATCAGCGCCAGGGCCCCGGCGAGCATCAGCACCAGCGCCATCAACAATCCGAGGTAATGCGCCAGCCGGGTATGCAGGCGCGGTACCAGCGTGGTCGGCAACAACCAGCGCAACACCCCTTCGAACTGGCTGGCCAGGCGCGCGTGGGGTTTGCAACGGTCGCCGCAACGCGCATCCAGTGAGCAACAGAGCGAGCAGATCGGCGTGCTGTAGGCCGGGCAGAACGCCATGTCGGCGGTCTCGAACGGGTTGCTGCACAGCCCGCAGATCACCAGGCCGGTGCCGGGTTGCGGGTGAATCAATTGCGCCTCGCTGCTGCGCGCAATGTAGTAGCGGCCCTTGGTCAGCCACGCCAATAGCGGCGCCATGATTAACGCGGTGCCCAGCGCGACAAACGGTGGCGCGGCCTGGGCCAGGGCGCCGAACAGGCCGAAGTGGGCGAGGATCGACAGCAGCGAGGCAATCAGCATCGAGCCGACGCCCACCGGGTTGATGTCGTAGAGGTGCGCACGCTTGAATTCGATGTGTTTGGGCGACAGGCCCAGGGGCTTGTTGATTACCAGGTCCGCTACCAGCGTGCCGATCCAGGCAATCGCGATATTCGCGTAGAGCCCCAGCACCTGCTCGATCACATCGAACACGCCGAGCTCCATCAGCATCAGCGCAATGGCGACGTTGAACACCAGCCACACCACGCGGCCGGGGTGGCTGTGGGTCACGCGGGCAAAGAAGTTCGACCAGGCCAGGGAGCCGGCGTAGGCGTTGGTCAGGTTGATCTTCATCTGCGAGATGAACACGAACAGCACCATCGCCCCCAGCGCCCATTCGGGAGAGGAGAACACATAGCCGAACGCGACGAGGTACATCTGGGTTGGCTCGGCGGCGCGCTCCATGGGGATTTCATGTTGCAGGGCGAGGAACGCCAGGAACGCCCCGGCGAACATTTTCAACGCCCCCGGCACGATCCAGCCGGGCCCGGCGCATAAAAGCGCGGCCCACCAGCGCTTGCGGTTGGCGCTGGTTTTTTCCGGAAGGAAGCGCAGGTAGTCCACCTGTTCGCCGATCTGCGTGACCAGCGACAGCGCCACGGTGCAGGCGGCGCAGAACGACAGCAGATTGAAGTCGCCACCGTCGCTGCTGCGGCCGACAAAGCTGGTCCAGTCGCTGAAGGCCTCGGGGTTTTTCCACAACACGAAGCCATAGGGAAGCACCAACAGCACCAGCCACAGCGGTTGCGTCCACAATTGCAGGCGGCTGATCAGCGTTACGCCGTAGGCCACCAGCGGGATCACCAGCAGTGAACAGATGACATAGGCGATGGCCAGCGGGATATGGAAATACAACTCCAGGGCCAGGGCCATGATCGCCGCTTCCAGGGCGAAGAACAGGAAGGTGAAACTGGCGTAGATCAGCGAGGTGATGGTGGAGCCGATGTAACCGAAGCCCGCGCCGCGGGTCAGCAGGTCCATGTCTACGCCATAGCGGGCGGCGTAGTAGCTGATGGGCAGGCCGGTGAGAAAGATCACCAGGCTGATGGCGAGGATCGCCCAGAAGGTGTTGGTAAAGCCGTAGCTCAAGGCCAATACGCCGCCGATGGCCTCCAGCGCCAGGAACGACACCGCGCCCAAGGCGGTGTTGGCGATGCGCAGTTCCGACCATTTGCGGAAGGACTTCGGGGTGTAGCGCAGGGCGTAGTCTTCCATGGTCTCGTCGGCGACCCAGGAGTTGTAGTCGCGGCGGATCTTGACGATGCGCTGGGTGCCGGGGAGGGGGTGCACGGTGGGGAACTCCTGCAAGGATGGGGAGATGGCAGCAATATTCGTGCCCCAGTCCTGCGGGGTGCGCTCTTCGTGGCGAGGGAGCTTGCTCCCGTTGGACTGCGAAGCAGGCCCAGCAAGACCACTTCATTTTTCCAGGCAGAACCGGGTCGCCGGTTTTGGGGCCGCTGCGCAGCCCAACGGGAGCAAGCTCCCTCGCCACAGGGGTTTCCTTTCCCAAGGCGGGCGGGATCCTGCTCGAAAATGGTGCGCAACGGCATACGTCAAATGACGTACCCCGTTACGTCAGGCTGCGTATACCCGCCGTGGCCACCTGCCGCCATGCTGAACCCCTCATTGCAGAGGAGTCGCCCCATGGAATCACGATTGATCCGCTCCAAACCGTTGTTGGCCTTATCACTGCTGGCGGCGAGTCTGTTCAGCCATGGCGTCATGGCCGACAACGAAGGCCTGGCGGTGACGCCTACCGAAGTCACCGTCGGCCAGTTGCACTCGGCCACCGGCACCATGGCGATTTCCGAAACCGGTTCGATCCAGGCCGAACGCCTGGCCATCGAGCAGATCAACGCCTCGGGCGGGATCCTCGGGCGGCAGATCAAGGTGATCCAGGAAGACGGCGCGTCCGACTGGCCGACCTTCGCCGAAAAGGCCAAGAAACTGCTGGTGAACGACAAGGTGGCCGCAGTGTTCGGCTGCTGGACCTCCGCTTCACGTAAAGCCGTATTGCCGATCTTCGAGAAAGAAAACGGCCTGCTCTACTACCCGACCTTCTATGAAGGCCTGGAACAGTCGAAAAACGTGATCTACACCGGCCAGGAAGCGACCCAGCAAATCCTTGCCAGCCTCGACTGGATCGCCAAGACCAAGGGCGCCAAAACCTTCTACCTGGTGGGCTCGGACTACATCTGGCCGCGCACCTCGATGAAGATCGCGCGCAAGCACATTGAAAACGTGCTGCACGGCACCGTGGTCGGCGAAGACTACTACCCGCTGGGCAATACGCAGTTCGGTTCGCTGATCAACAAGGTCAAGCTGAAAAAGCCTGACGTGGTGTTTGCGGCCGTGGTGGGCGGCTCCAACGTGGCCTTCTACAAACAGCTCAACGCAGCGGGCGTGAATGCGTCCAAGCAAACCCTGTTGACCCTGTCGGTGACCGAAGACGAACTGCTGGGCATCGGCGGCGAAAACATGGCCGGCTTCTATGCCTCGATGAAGTACTTCCAGAGCCTCGACAACCCGAACAACAAAGCCTTCGTGGAAGCGTTCAAGGCCAAGTACGGCAAGGACGCAGTGATTGGCGACGTGACCCAGGCGGCCTACCTCGGCCCATGGTTGTGGAAAGCGGCGGTGGAGAAGGCCGGCAGTTTCGACGTGGATAAAGTCGTCGCCGCATCGCCTGGCATCGAGCTGAAAAACGCGCCGGAAGGCTACGTGAAGATCCACGAAAACCATCACCTGTGGAGCAAGTCGCGCATTGGTGAAGTGCAGCCAAACGGGCAGTTCAAGGTGATCTACGAGTCGGATCTGATCGAGCCGAATCCGTTTCCGAAAGGCTATCAATAACCTCGGGTCTGGCGCTGATCTGAATGTGGGAACTGGTTTTGTGTGGGAGCGGGCTTGCTCGCGAAAGCGGTGAATCAGTGAGTGCATCCGGTACTGACACACCGTTGGGGGAGGAGGGGGGGGGGGGGGGGGTGACTCCGGGACCAACCCCCCCGCGCCAAAAACACCCCCCGCTCCCACACAAGCCAGCTCCCACATAAAGCAGAAGCAGATTGCATTTCAACCTCCCGCTCAGGAGACCATCATCATGGAATGGCTATCGGAATTTGGAGCCATCGCGGCGATGCAGGGGTTCAACGGCTTGTCCGTGTTCTGCGTGCTGTTGCTGATGGCATTGGGACTGGCAATCATCTTCGGCCAGATGGGCGTGATCAACATGGCCCACGGTGAGTTCCTGACCATTGGCGCCTACACCACCTACGTCTGTTCCAGCCTTACCGCGCATTTCGCGCCGAGCTTTCAGCCGTACTACTTTTTCGTTGCCATTGCCCTGTCATTCCTCGTCGCCGGCGCCGTGGGCTGGCTGGTGGAATGGGCGATGATCAGCCGCTTGTACAAGCGGCCACTGGACACCTTGCTCGCCACCTGGGGTTTGTCCCTGGTGATGCAGCAAACCTTCCGCTCGGTGTTCGGCGCCCGTGAAGTGAGCGCCGAACCGCCGGCCTGGCTGATGGGTTCGGTGAACCTCACCGACGCCATCGAAATCCCGCGCAACGGCCTGTTTATGATGGGCCTGACCGTGCTGCTGACCGGGGCGATCTTCGTCATGCTCTACCGTTCGCGCTGGGGCTTGCAGGTGCGCGCCACCGTGCAGAACCGCTTGATGAGCCGGGCGGTGGGCATCAACACGCGCAAGGTCGACCGCATGACCTTCGCCCTCGGCTGCGGCGTGGCGGGCGTGGCCGGTGCGGCGTTCACCACCATCGGCTCCACCGGGCCGACCGCCGGTTCGCAGTACATCGTCGACACCTTCCTGGTCGTCGTATTCGGCGGCGCGCAAAGCCTGTTCGGCACCATTGCCTCGGCGTTCGTGATTGCCCAGACCCAATCGCTGTCGGAGTTTTTCCTCAGTGGCTCGATGGCCAAGGTGCTGACGCTGTCGTCGGTGATCCTGATCCTGATGCTGCGCCCGCAAGGGTTGTTCTCCATCAAAGTGCGCAAGTAGAGGCGAACCGATGAAGGCTCTAGACAAACTGCTGGGCGGCCAGCAAAACCTGATCGGCATCGTGCTGTTGGCGCTGTTGATCCTCGTGGTGTTCCCGCTGACCCTGGACGCCTTCCGGCTGAACATGGTCGGCAAGTACCTGACCTACGCGTTCGTCGCGGTGGGCCTGGTGCTGTGCTGGGGCTATGGCGGGATTCTCAGCCTCGGGCAGGGGGTGTTTTTCGGGGTCGGCGGCTACTGCATGGCGATGTTCCTGAAGCTTGAGGCCTCGGACCCGATCAGCACCAAGATCCAGTCCACCCCGGGCATCCCGGACTTCATGGACTGGAACCAGATCACCGAACTGCCGTGGCTCTGGCAGCCGTTCCACAGCTTCACGTTTACCTTGTTCGCGGTGATTGCGGTGCCGGTGCTGCTGGCGTTCATCATTGGCATGGCGCTGTTCAAGCGGCGGGTGGGCGATGTGTATTTCTCCATCGTCACCCAGGCGATTGCGCTGATCCTCACGGTGCTGATCGTCGGCCAGCAAGGCCTTACCGGTGGTGTCAATGGCATTACTGACCTCAAGACCCTGCTGGGCTGGGACCTGCGCGGTGACGGCGCGAAGATGATCCTGTATTTCATCAACGCCGGGCTGTTGTTCGGCTGCATCTTCATTGGCCGTTTCATCCTCGCCTCGAAGCTGGGCCGGCTGTTGATGGCCATGCGCGACAAGGAAGAGCGGGTACGGTTTTCCGGGTATGACGTGGCCAGCTTCAAGATTTTCGTGTTCTGCGTGGCGGCGGCGTTCTCGGCGATTGGCGGGGCGATGTTTGCCTTGCAGGTGGGCTTTATGTCGCCGTCGTTCGTGGGCATCGTGCCGTCCATCGAGATGGTGATCTTTGCCGCGGTGGGCGGGCGCATGTCGTTGCTGGGCGCGGTGTATGGCGCGTTGCTGGTGAACTATGGCAAGACCTACTTTTCCGAATCCTTCCCCGAGCTGTGGCTATACCTGATGGGCGGGTTGTTTATCGCCGTGGTCATGTACTTCCCCAACGGCCTGGCGGGGTTGTGGGACAGCCATGGTCGCCAGGCCCTGGCCCGAGTGTTGCGGCGCAAGCCGGTGGTCAAGGCCGAGCCCGCGAAGATCAAGCCCAAGGCGGAAGCCAAGATCCTGGAGACACAGCCATGACTGCCGTTGGTTTTGAAATGAAGAAACCGGTGTTGGCTATCGAAGGCCTCACCGTGTCATTCGATGGCTTCAAGGCTGTCGACAACCTCAACCTGTATATCGACCGCAATGAAGTGCGGGTAGTGATCGGGCCCAACGGCGCCGGCAAAACCACGGTGCTGGATTTGATCTGCGGCAAGACCCGCGCCACCAGTGGCAGCATCCAGTTCGACGGCCAGGAACTGACCAAAATGCGCGAATACAACATCGTGCGCGCCGGGGTAGGGCGCAAGTTCCAGAACCCATCGATCTACGAAAACCTCACGGTGTTTGAAAACCTCGAGATGTCGTATCCGGCCGGGCGCAAGGTGTGGGGCGCGCTGTTTTTCAAGCGTAATGTCCAGGTGATTGCGCGGGTCGAGGAGGTGGCGCGGGAAATCTTCCTCGGCGACTTGTTGCAGCAGCAGGCGGACCTGCTGTCCCACGGGCAAAAGCAGTGGCTGGAGATTGGCATGCTGCTGATGCAAGACCCTGAATTGCTGATGCTCGACGAGCCGGTGGCCGGGATGAGCGTCAACGAGCGGGCGCAAACGGCCGAGTTGCTCAAGCGCATCAGCCAGGGGCGCTCGGTGTTGGTGATCGAGCATGACATGGAGTTCGTCAAGAGCATTGCCCACAAGGTCACGGTTTTGCATCAGGGCAAGGTGCTGGCCGAGGGCAGCATGGAGTCGGTGCAGAGCAATCCGAAAGTCATTGAAGTGTATTTGGGCCACTGAGGAGTCGGGCATGTTCAAGATCGACAAACTGTCGTGTGGGTACGGGCAGAGCCAGATTCTTCACGACCTGGAGCTGGATGTGGCGAAGCGTGAGATCGTCGCGGTGATGGGGCGCAACGGGATGGGCAAGACCACGTTGTTCAAGAGCCTGATGGGTATTTTGCCGCAGTGGCAGGGGCAGGTCAGTGTGGATGGGCATGATGTGTCTGCGCTTGAAACCCATGAGCGGGTGGAGCGGGGGATTGCCTATGTGCCGCAGGGGCGGATGATTTTTCCCAGCATGAGTGTGTTGGAGAATATTCAGACCGGGTTGCCGGCGGCGGCCCGGGGCAGGGTGCCTGAGGATTTGTATGCGCTGTTTCCGGTGCTCTATGACATGCGTTCGCGCAAGGGGGGGAATTTGTCTGGGGGGCAGCAACAGCAGTTGGCGATTGCCCGGGCGTTGGCGACGAATCCCAAGGTGTTGTTGCTCGATGAGCCGACTGAGGGGATTCAGCCTTCGATCATCAAGGACATTGCTCGTACGCTTAAGGAGATTCGCAATTTGCGGGATTTGACGATTGTTGTTTCTGAGCAGGTGTTGTCTTTTACTTTGGAAATTGCTGATCGGTTTTTGGTGATTGAGAAGGGGAGGTTTGTGATTGAGGAAACTCGGGATCGGGTGGATGAGGCGACTATCAGTCGGTATTTGTCGGTTTGACCTGGCTGGGTACATATCCGTTATTTGGGTAACGGCGGCTTATGGTTTCGCTCTTACAGCGAGTCAC
>NZ_JBSVWQ010000218.1:0-9481 GCF_054071215.1 Pseudomonas sp. SDO5522_S412
TCAGTCACAGATGTAGTGGCTGACACGCCGCATTCGCGAGCAAGCCCGCTCCCACAAGGTTTTTGCGTTGCTTATAAGGTCAGGGTCAGGCGTTTTACCAGCGCCCCCGGCAGCAGATTGGATGACGTATTGCGCTGGCTATACGTACTCGCCGACAGCAGCAATTCCCGATCAGCGGTCAGCGCTTCCAGTTGCGAGCCCAGCAGGCTGTACACGCTGTCATCAAAACGCATGGTGCTGACCGGCGCCTTGATCTCGCCGTCTTCGACCCAGAACGTGGCGAAGCGGGTCATGCCGGTCAGGCGTGCGGCGGGCTGGTCGGAGTAGTTCAGGTACCACAGGTTGCTGATGTACAAACCGGTACCCAGTTGCTTGAGGATATCGGCCTGGGCCAGGTCGCCGGCGGCCATCTGCAGGGCGCTTGGAGATTCATCGCCGCTGGCGCCATTGGTGCTCAAGCCGTATTCGGCAGCACTGCGAGAGTTCACCAATTGGCCTTCAGCCTTGCCGGCATTGATCAGTTTCACATCACTGCGCGGATAGCCGTCACGGGAAAACGCCGAGCTCAGGGAGCCGCTGACCTGTTCGTCCAGGGTCACCAGCGGGCTCAAGGACTGATCACCGCCATACAACCGTTGCAACGGGCTGCCTTTGCTGGCGATGGCCTGGGCGGAAAACCCGCCCCAGGTGAGCATGCTGATGATTTCTTCCATGGCCGCCGGGGCAAGGTAGGCGCGGTATTGCCCCGGTGCCAGCGGGTGCAGCGGGCGACCAAGGTATTCCAGTTGCTCACGGGCCTGCTTGAAACGCTGGGCGAAGGCCACGCTGTCCCAATCGTTGCCGGCGTAGCTGGCTTTCACCGCTTCACCGTTGGCGTGGAACAGGCTGAAGTCGAAGTTGAAACTGTTGGCCTGGTGCCAGCCGAAGGCGCCTGATGAACTGGCGAAACCACGGCTGATAGGGCCGGCGGCGTAGAAGCCGACCATGTCCACACCTTCAGCGGCCAGGCTGACTGCTTCCAGCACCTGGGCCAGGTCCGGCAGCGGTCGGTCCTGCTGGTCCTTGTTTTGCCAGGCGTTGTGGTTGAGCAGCAGGTACGGATCCTGCGGCAACAACGGCAAGGTCTCGCGCAGTTGTTGCAGGCCGTCGGCCAGGCGCTGGCGATCCAGTTCAGGCTCGCCCGCCAGGGTGATACCGAGGTCGGCGTGGCGCCCGTCGTTGATCAGCTTCAGGTTCAGGCTGGCCTGTTGCACCTGGCCGGCCTGGCGCACTTTGCCGTGGTTGAAACGCACAAACTCGGAGGACTCGTCGGCGTAGCCGAGATGGAATTGTTCGTTGTCGGTGATGGCCTGCTTGAGCCAATCCACCAGGGCTTTGAAATTATTCATCAGGCGTCTCCCCCGAACACGTCCACGTTGCTGAACACACAGGCCGGCGACGCATGGCCGACGCGGATCACCTGGTTGGGTTCGCCCTTGCCGCAGTTCGGCGTGCCCAGCACCTTGAAGGTGCTGGCGTCGCCGACGGCGCTGAGGTTGCGCCAGAACTGCGCGGAAATCGCCCGGTAGTTGGGGTTCTTTACCACGCCTTTGAGTTCGCCGTTTTCAATCAACTGGCCCCACTCGCAGCCAAACTGGAATTTGTTGCGTGCATCGTCAATCGACCACGAACGGTTGGTGGACATCAGGATGCCGTTCTCGATACCGCCAATCAGCTGCGCCATGCTTTTGTTGCCGGGCTCGATGTTGAGGTTGGCCATGCGGTCGATCGGCGCGCGATTCCAGCTGCAGGCACGGCTGTTGGCCACGCCGTCCATGCCAGAACGGTATTGAGACAGCGCCCCGCCCAACGGTTTGAGCAGCAGACCCTCTCGGATCAGGAATTGCTTGCTGGCTTTGGTACCGTCGTCGTCATGGCCATAGCTGGCAAGCTGCTCGGGAATGTCCGGGTCAAAGGTCACGTTCAACAGGTTGGAGCCATATTGCAAATGGCCGAAATCGCTGGCCTTGACGAAGCTGGTGCCGGCGTAATTGCGCTCGTCGCCCAGGATGCGGTCGAGTTCCAGCGGGTGGCCGATGGATTCGTGGATCTGCAGGATCATCTGGTCGGGCATCAGCAGCAGGTCGCGCGGGCCCTGGGGTGTGTTCGGGGCCAGCAGCAGTTGCAGCGCCTGGTCGGCAATCTGCGGCGCGGCGCCCACCAGGCCGAAGCGGCTGATCACGTCGAAGCCGCCTTGCTGGCCGAAGTTGGTGCCGCCCAGGGTGCGGGTCTGGCTGTCATTGCCGTCGTAGGCCGTGACGTTGACACCCGGGAACACAAACCGCTGGGCCTGGCGCAGTTCGGCGCCGGCGCTGTTGAGGTAGATCTGTTCGACGTGGGTGGTGCCCAGGCTGACTTCCCAGTTCACCAGGCGCTCGTCCTTGGGCACGGCGGCCGATTCGGCGCCGAGCAGTTGGTAGCAGTCGCTCAGGGACGGGAAGGGCTGGTCGAGGCTCGGCGACAGGTAGTCGGCAATGTCGCTGGACACTGGCTGGTCGCGCAGGTCGAGCAGGGCGTGGGGCTTGATGAGCCGGGCTTGCTGTTCGGCGCGCTCAAGGGCGGCTTGCAGGCCGGGCAGGGAAATGTCGTGGGTGGCGGCGTAGGCTTCGACGCCATTGAGGCGCACGGTGAGCATCGCGCCTTCGTCCTGGCTGAGGTGTGGCGGCTCGGCGATGTTCTTGCGTACCGACAGGTACTGGCCGGACTCGCGGACGTAGCGCAGGGAAAAGAATTCGGCGGTAGTGCGCAGGGCACTGAACTGCTTTTTGAGTGTGGCGTGGTGTTCGAACATGGGGCCTTCCTTGTGGGCGGCTCGGCGCGGGCAGGCAAACAGAGTAGGCCTGGGCTGGGAGCTGATCAAGGAAAGTGTAGGCGGGCGGGAGGTCTTGCGGTGTCAGATCGGGCCTCTTCGGGAGCAAGCCCCCTCCCACATTTGATCGGGTTCACACGGTCAAAAATGTGGGAGCGGGCTTGCTCGCGAAGGGAGCACCTCGGTCCATCAGTTACTGCGCAGTAGGACCCACTTCACGCATCGGCTTGCCACGCACCGGCGCATCGCCTGCCACGTAGTAATCCGCAGTGCTGCGCGGCAGTGGCTTGCGGCCACGGATCTTGTCGGCGATTTTCTCGGCGATCATGATCGTCGGTGCGTTCAGGTTGCCGGTGGTGATGATCGGCATGATCGACGCGTCAACTACCCGCAGACCCTGCATGCCATGCACACGGCCTTCGGCGTCAACCACGGCCATCTCGTCGGTGCCCATCTTGCACGAGCAGGACGGGTGGAACGCGGTCTCGGCGTGCTCACGGATAAACTTGTCCAGTTGCTCGTCGGTCTGCACGTCGATGCCCGGGCTGATTTCGCGGCCACGGTATTGATCCAGCGCCGGCTGCTGCATGATTTCACGGGTCAGGCGGATGCCGTCACGGAATTCCTGCCAGTCCTGTTCGGTAGACATGTAGTTGAAGAGGATGCTCGGGTATTCCCGTGGGTTCTTCGACTTCAGCTGCACGCGGCCACGGCTCGGCGAACGCATGGAACCCATGTGCGCCTGGAAACCGTGCTCTTTCACACCGTTGCTGCCGTTGTAGTTAATCGCTACCGGCAGGAAGTGATACTGGATGTTCGGCCAATCGAATTCTTCACGGGTACGGATGAAACCGCCCGCTTCGAACTGGTTGCTGGCGCCGATGCCGGTGCCGTTGAACAGCCACTCGGCACCAATGGCCGGCTGGTTGTACCAGAGCAGCGACGGGTACAGCGAGACCGGTTGGGTGCAGGCGTATTGCAGGTACAGCTCAAGGTGATCCTGCAGGTTTTCGCCGACGCCTGGCAGGTCGTGGACCACCGGGATGTCGAGGCTTTCCAGCAGTTTCGCCGGGCCAACGCCGGAACGTTGCAGCAGTTGCGGCGAAGCGATTGCGCCGCTGCACACCAGGACTTCCTTGCGGGCACGGGCTTCAACACGTTCTTCGGCAGCACCGATCAGGTAGCGAACGCCAACGGCGCGCTTGCCTTCGAACAGGACTTTGTCGGTCAGGGCGTGGGTGACGATGGTCAGCGTCGAGCGCTTCTTGGCCGTGTCCAGGTAACCGCGAGCGGTGCTGGCGCGACGACCGTTTGGCGTCACGGTACGGTCCATCGGGCCGAAGCCTTCCTGCTGGTAGCCGTTCAAGTCTTCGGTACGTGGGTAACCGGCCTGTACGCCGGCTTCAACCATCGCGTGGAACAGCGGGTTGTTGCCGGCCTTTGGCGTGGTCACGCTGACCGGGCCGTCGCCACCGTGGTAGTCGTTCGGGCCGATGTCGCGGGTTTCGGCTTTACGGAAATACGGCAGGCAGTCCAGGTAGGTCCAGTCTTCCAGGCCCGGCAGTTTCGACCAGTTGTCGTAGTCCATCGCGTTGCCGCGGATGTAGCACATGCCGTTGATCAACGAGGAACCGCCGAGGCCCTTGCCGCGACCGCATTCCATCCGGCGGCCGTCCATGTGTGGTTCTGGATCGGTTTCGTAGGCCCAGTTGTAGCGGCGGCCTTGCAGCGGGAACGCCAGGGCGGCTGGCATCTGGGTACGGAAATCGAAACGGTAGTCCGGGCCGCCGGCTTCCAGCAGCAGGACGGTGACGCCTTCGTCTTCGGTCAGACGGGTCGCCAGGGTGTTACCGGCGGAGCCGGCACCCACAATGATGTAGTCGTATTCTTGGGACATTAAATGCACCCTCGTGAAAGTTGGTTCAGGCTGCTTTTGTGGCGAGGGAGCTTGCTCCCGTTCGACTGCGCAGCAGTCGCAAAGTCAGCGCTCGAGTTCTGTCTGAAAGAACTGCGGTACCTGGCATGGGGCTGCTTCGCAGCCCGACGGGAGCAAGCTCCCTCGCCACATGGGCCATGCCAGGCTCAATCAGGTTTTAGAACACCGAGGCGTAGTCGCCCAGCTCAACCTGTACCGATTTGATGCGAGTGAAGTTGTTCAGCGAGCTGATCCCGTTTTCACGGCCCACGCCCGACTGCTTGTAGCCGCCCACCGGCATCTTCGCGTCGGACTCGCCCCAGGCGTTGATCCAGCAGATACCGGCTTCCAGCTGATGAATCACGCGGTGGGCGCGGTTCAGGTCCTTGGTCACCAGGCCAGCGGCCAGGCCGAAGTCGGTGTCGTTGGCACGGCGGATCACTTCTTCTTCGGTGTCGTAGGTGAGGATGCTCATCACCGGGCCGAAGATTTCTTCACGCACGATGGTCATTTCGTCGGTGCAGTCAGTGAACACGGTCGGGGCCACGTAGGCACCCTTGGCGAATTCACCGTCGGTCAGACGGTCGCCGCCGCACAGCACGCGGGCGCCTTCTTCTTTACCTTTGGCGATGTAGCCGAGCACGCTTTCCATGTGGGCGAAGCTGACCAGCGGGCCGAAGTTGGTGTTTTCATCTTCCGGGTTGCCGATGCGGATGCGGGCAACGCGCTCGGCGATCTTGGCTTCGAACGCGCCTTTGAGGGCGGTCGGAACGAACACGCGGGTGCCGTTGGTGCAGACCTGGCCCGAGCTGTAGAAGTTGGCCATCATCGCGATGTCGGCGGCGCGGTCGAGGTCGGCGTCGTCGAAAATGATCAGCGGGGATTTGCCGCCCAGTTCCATGGTGACTTCCTTGAGCGAAGAGCTCGAAGCGCTGGCCATGACTTTCTTGCCGGTGTCGGTGCCGCCGGTGAAGGAGACTTTCTCGATGCGCGGGTGTTCGGTCAGCCAGGTGCCGACTTCACGGCCACTGCCGGTCAGGACGTTGAACACGCCATCCGGAACGCCGGCGGCGGTGTAGATTTCAGCCAGTTTCAGGGTGGTCAGCGAGGTGACTTCGCTTGGCTTGAAGATCATCGCGTTACCGGCCGCCAGGGCCGGTGCGGATTTCCACAGGGCGATCTGGATCGGGTAGTTCCACGCGCCGATACCGGCCACGACGCCCAGTGGCTCGCGACGGGTGTAGACGAACGAGGTGTCACGCAGCGGGATCTGCTCGCCTTCGATGGCGGGCACCAGGCCTGCGTAGTATTCCAGCACGTCAGCGCCGGTGACGATGTCAACGTATTGGGTTTCGGAATACGGCTTGCCGGTGTCCAGGGTTTCCAGGGCGGCCAGTTCGTCGTTGCGCTCACGCAGGATGTCGACGGCACGACGCAGGATGCGCGAACGCTCCATGGCAGTCATGGCGGCCCAGATTTTCTGGCCCTTTTCGGCGCTGACCACAGCGCGCTCGACGTCTTCTTTGGTGGCGCGTTGCACGTTGGCGAGAACTTCACCGTTAGCCGGGTTGATGGCTTCGAAAGTGGCATCGCTGCCAGCGTCGGAGTAGCCGCCGTCAATGTAGAGTTTTTGCAGTTCGAAACGGGCCATAAAGTCCTCGCAAGTGCATTAGTGGTTGGCGCGGTTCGGGAGTTGAGCGTTTATGTGTGCTCTAACTCACCTGCTTGGCCAATTGGAAATCCATGTATTCGTAAGCGATCCGTTGCGCCTGCTCCGTGTCGAAAGCGTCTCCCGACAGGGCGCCGCGCAACCACAAACCGTCGATCAGGGCCGCCAGGCCTCGGGCTGCGCTGCGTGCCTCGGGCAACGGCAACGCTCGGCGGAACTGGCAACACAGGTTGGAATACAGACGGTGATCGTTGATCCGCTGCAGCCTGTGCAATGACGGGTGGTGCATGCTGGTGGCCCAGAAGGCCAGCCAGGTTTTCATAGCCGGGCCGTTGACTTGGCTGGCGTCGAAGTTGCCTTCGATGATCACCTGAAGATGGGCCCGCGGGCTGTCATCTTTCAGCGCCAACCGGCGCTCGGTGACGTTCTCGATCAGCACGTTCATCAGGTACCGCATCGTGGCGGCGATCAGGCCATTCTTGTCCTGAAAATAGTGACTGATGATGCCATTCGAGACACCGGCCAGACGGGCGATCAGCGCAATGCTGGCATCCCCCATTCCGACCTGATCGACGGCCGTCAATGTGGCTTCGATCAACTGCTGGCGGCGTATGGGTTGCATACCGACCTTGGGCATCGTGCACCTCTCCTTAGGCCTGCCAACGGGCGATAAACGTCCGTCGGCTTGAGGGCCAGTCTATTTTGTTTTGATTGAACGTTCAATCAACAAAGAATAAGATCTGCGACAAATGGTCGCTGCCTACAGGTATTTCCTACGTGCATGTGGCGCCACCTGACATCGGGAAAACCCATGAAACAGCCCGGCACAGCGGTTCGCCGGGGGTTTATGGTTTTTCGGGGTGTCTTTATACACCCGTCCGTCGACTGCCGAAAAATCGATGGCTCGGGTCAAGCGTTGCCTTGTGTTTCTCTGCACTGCCCGGAGCATCTGTGCCATGAGTTCTGCCTCTCTTATAAAGACCCCGCCAGAAAAGGTGCGGGTCAACGGTTGGGTGTTCTACACCTCCACCGCGCTGATTCTGTTGTTGACCGCGATTCTGATCATCGCCCCGCAGGAAGCCGGCAGGATGCTCGGTGTGGCCCAAGCCTGGTTGTCGAAAAGCTTTGGCTGGTACTACATGGTCGTGATCGCCGCCTACCTGGTGTTTGTGGTGGGCCTGGCGTTTTCGTCCTATGGCAAATTGAAACTGGGCAGCAAGGACGACACCCCGGACTTCAGCTACGGCGCCTGGGCCGGCATGCTCTTCTCGTCGGGCATCGGCATCTCGCTGCTGTACTTCGGCGCCTCCGAGCCGCTGGACCACTACTTCAACCCGCCTGAAGGCGCATCGGCCACCGGCGAAGCTGCACGCCAGGCGTTGCAGTTGACGTTCCTGCACTGGGGCCTGCACGGCTGGGCGATCTACGCACTGGTCGGCTTGGCCGTGGCGTACTTTGCCTACCGTCATAACCAGCCGCTGGCCTTGCGTTCGGCGCTGTACCCGCTGGTGGGCGAGCGTTGGGTCAAAGGTGCGGCCGGTCACGCGGTAGACGGCTTCGGCATGTTCGTAACGCTGCTGGGCCTGGTGACGAACCTGGGGATTGGTTCGATGCAAGTGTCCTCCGGGTTGGAAAACCTGTTCGGCATGGAACACAGCAACACCAACCTGCTGATCGTGATCATCGTGATGAGCACCGTGGCGACTATTGCTGCGGTGTCGGGTGTGGAGAACGGCATTCGCCGCCTGTCCAACCTGAACATCGTGCTGTTCAGCGGCCTGCTGATTTTCGTGCTGCTGTTCGGCCCGACCCTGCACCTGCTCAACGGCTTCGTGCAGAACATCGGTGACTACATGAACGGCATCGTGCTGAAGACCTTCGACCTGTACGTGTACGAAGGCGACGCCGACAAGACCGAACGCTGGATGGGCCTGTGGACCCTGTTCTACTGGGCCTGGTGGATTTCCTGGGCGCCATTCGTGGGCATGTTCATCGCGCGTATTTCCCGTGGTCGCACGGTGCGTGAACTGGTGGCCGGCGTGCTGCTGATCCCGCTGGGCTTCACCCTGGCGTGGCTGTCGATCTTCGGCAACTCGGCCCTGGACCTGGTGGTGAACCATGGCGCGGTGGAGTTGGGCAAGACGGCGCTGGAACAGCCGTCCATGGCGATCTACCAACTGCTTGAGCATTACCCGGCGTCGAAAATCGTCATCGGTGTGTCGATCTTTGTGGGCTTCGTACTGTTCCTGACCCCGGCGGATTCCGGCGCGGTGATGATGGCGAACCTGTCCTGCAAGGGCGGCAACGTTGACGAAGATGCGCCGCACTGGCTGCGGATTTTCTGGTCGGCGGTGATCACCCTGGTGACCATCGGCCTGCTGTTCGCCGGTAACTTCGAAGCCATGCAAACCATGGTGGTGCTGGCGGGCTTGCCGTTCTCGGTGGTGCTGGTGTTCTTCATGTTCGGCCTGCACAAGGCGATGCGCCAGGACGTGGCGATCGAGTTGGAGCAGGCGCAGTTGGCCGAGCGTGGTCGGCGTGGTTTCAGCGAGCGTTTGACTGCCCTGGACCTGCAACCTAGCCAGGGTACCGTGCAACGCTTTATGGACAAGCACGTCACGCCGGCGCTGGAAGAAGCGGCGACTGCGTTGCGTGACCAGGGGCTGGAAGTGCAGACCCTGCTGGGCAAATCCAAGCGCTGCATTGGTGTGCGCATCGAGATGCAAGAGGGCAATCCGTTTGTCTACGAGGTCAGCCTGGATGCTTATTCGTCGGCACCGAACGACTTGCCCGAGGAAGAACGCACGCGCTACTACCGCGCCGAGGTTTACCTGCACAACGGGCCTCAGGAATACGACCTGATGGGCTTCACCCAGGAGCAGATCACCCGGGACGTGCTCGATCAGTTTGAAAGCCATCGGCAGCTCCTTGGCCGTGTCTATAGCTGAGTGTTGAAAGGACAGGTGGTGTCGTTACTGACACCACCTGAGCAAAATGTGGGAGCGGGCTTGCTCGCGAATGCGCAGTGTCAGTCAGTACATCTGACACT
>NZ_JBSVWQ010000219.1:0-9462 GCF_054071215.1 Pseudomonas sp. SDO5522_S412
ACCGCTTTCGCGAGCAAGCCCGCTCCCACACGGGTCTTGCCAGGGTTGCCCTGATCAGGCCGGGAACAGCTCGCTCAATTTCATGGCCAGCATCATGTCGCCTTCAGTGCGCAGTTTGCCGCCCATGAATGCCTGCATGCCGTCGGTGGAGCCGTCAACGATGCCTTTCATGGTTTCGCCGTCCATCACCAGGGTGACTTGGGCGTCCGGGTTTTCACCTTCCAGCAGTTCGCAGGTGTTGTTTTTCACAACCAGCGAGAAGTTCTGGGTGTCGTCGATACGGAAACCGAACACCAGGTCCAGGCCGTCGGCAGCGGCTGGGTTGAATTTGGCTTTCATTGCTTCTACGGCTTTAGCTACGTCAGTCATGGTTTCGATCCTTTTATGGTGAGTCCAGTGACCTTGGGGTCACGGTTGGCCGCAATTCATCGGAAAGTGATGAGCTGCGGCGCCTTCAACAGTTGCAAGTGGGTATGGCTGTTGAAGGAAGCCAGTGCCACCTCGCGACCACGGAATTTCAGCTGGTTGAGCGAGGTGTTAACAATTTGCCAGTTCAGTTCAAAGGCCTGTGCAGCAGGCATTCGGGTAATCAGGTGGAGCAGGGCCGTGATGGTGCCGCCGGAGGTGAACACGGCGATCTTGTCACGGTTGTCGGCGGCTTCGAGGAGGCGTTGCAGGCCACCCTGAACACGTTCGACAAATCCCAGCCAGCTTTCCAGGCCCGGCGGGTCGTAGGTGCCGGCCAGCCAGCGTTCGATGATCAGGGAAAAGATGCGCTGGAATTCGCCACGGTTTTGCGCGGCGTTGCGCAGGATATGCAGGGCTTCGGGTTCGCTGTGCAGCAGGTCCGGGAGCAGGGCGCGGATGATCGCCTCGGCGTCGAACTCGTTGAACGCGCTATCGATTTCCAGCGTGGGTACCGGCAGGCCGAGGGCGCTGTATTGTTCGAAGGCGGCGGTAGCAGTGTGCTGCTGGCGGCGCAGGTCGCCCGACACGCAGCGGTCGAAGCTCAGGCCCAGTTCCGCCAGGTGGCGGCCCAGCACTTGCGCCTGTTGCACACCGATGGGCGACAGCACGTCGTAGTCGTCTGCACCGAAGGAGGCCTGGCCATGTCGAATCAGGTAGATGCTGCCCACGTCCGTTTTCCCGGTACGTTGAAAGTCTGGCGAGGTTATGAGGATGCCGGGAAGCTGTCAATGAAAAAACATACGCTTGTTTTAAAAGGTCGTTAGAGGCCCGCTGCTGGCGGTTTGATCACTGGCCCCATGGCGGTGGCGTCGGTATGCTTGGGCAATCCGCGCCTGGCGCACTGCACTTGTAAGGAGTCACATGGATTTTCTGGCCGAGTACGCTACTTTCCTGGCTAAAACCGTCACCCTGGTCGTCGCTATCCTGGTGGTGCTGATCAGTTTCGCCGCACTGCGCAGCAAAGGCCGCCGCAAAGCTGCCGGCCAGTTGCAGGTCAGCAAGCTCAATGACTTCTACAAGGGTTTGCGTGAGCGCCTGGAGCAGACCCTGCTCGACAAGGACCAGCTCAAGGCCCTGCGCAAGTCTGAAGGCAAGGCCGAAAAGAAGAAGGGCAAGAAGAAGCCAGAAGCCAAGCCACGGGTGTTCGTGCTGGATTTCGACGGCGACATCAAGGCCTCGGCCACTGAAAGCCTGCGCCATGAAATCACGGCACTGCTGAGCCTGGCCACACCCAAGGACGAAGTGGTGCTGCGCCTCGAAAGCGGCGGCGGCATGGTTCACAGCTACGGCCTGGCGTCGTCGCAACTGGCGCGTATCCGCGAGGCGGGCGTGCCGTTGACCGTGTGCATCGACAAGGTCGCGGCCAGCGGCGGCTACATGATGGCGTGCATCGGCGAGAAGATCATCAGCGCACCGTTTGCCATCCTTGGCTCGATTGGCGTGGTGGCGCAGTTGCCCAACGTCAACCGCCTGCTGAAGAAGCACGACATCGACTTCGAAGTGCTGACCGCCGGTGAATACAAACGCACCCTGACCGTGTTTGGCGAAAACACCGAGAAGGGCCGCGAGAAGTTCCAGGAAGACCTGGACATCACCCATCAACTGTTCAAGAACTTCGTGTCGCGCTACCGCCCGCAGCTGGCGATTGATGATGTGGCCACCGGCGAAGTCTGGCTGGGTGTCGCGGCGCTGGACAAGCAACTGGTGGACCAGCTGCAAACCAGCGACGAATACCTGGCGACCAAGGCCAAGACCGCCGAGGTGTTCCACCTGCACTATGCCGAGCGTAAAAGCCTGCAGGAGCGGGTGGGCCTGGCGGCCAGCGGTTCGGTTGACCGGGTGCTGCTGACCTGGTGGAGTCGGCTGACCCAGCAGCGTTTCTGGTAACCCTTCAACTGACTGTCGAAGATCAAAATGTGGGAGCGGCGGTGCGACGATTCGACTTGCTCGCGAATGCGGTGGATCAGTCACAGATGTATTGACTGACACACCGCATTCGCGAGCAAGCCCGCTCCCACATTGGTTTTGTGTCGGTTACATTACCGAGCTAGTAGTGAGACCTGCGGCACCGCCGGTATGGGATGCCGCATCAACGAGCCCACCACCAGCGCCCCCAGCAAACCCAACAACCCCGCCACCCACAGCACCACGCTGAACCCGCCGACGAACGCCTGCCGCGCCAGTGGCTGCACCGTGTACCGCGCGGACTCGGGCAGCAACGCCATGGCCGCTGGCATATCGCCAGCCACTACCCGTGAAGCAATCCCTGCCGCCTGTTCCTGCCACTGGGAGCCGATGCTCGTGTGCAGCAACTGTTCGCTATGGCTGCTCAACAACGCCCCATACACCCCGATCGCCAACATGATCGCGCTGAAGCGCATGGTGGTGCTCATGCCCGACGCCATCCCCGCGCGGTCCCGTGGCACGCAGGCCATGATGTTTTTCTGCGTATCGCCATTGAGCAATCCCGCGCCGGCCCCCGTGACGGCAATCGCCAGGGCGAACGGCAGATAACCACCGATATTGACCGCCCAGGCACTCAGCAGGTTGCCGCAACCCACCAGCGCCAGCCCTGTCGCCATCAGAGTGGCCGGGGCAAAGCGGCCGGCCAGGCGTGCGCCTATCCGCGGACAAATCAACATGGTCAAGGCAAACGGCAACATGCCCAGCCCGGAGGCAATCGCGGAGAAGCCCAGGCCGTTTTGCAGGTAGAACGGCAGCAGCGTCATCATCACCTGGGCACAGCCGGCGTAGGCGAACATCCCCAGCAGTGCACCGATAAAGCGCGGGTGCCTGAACAGTTGCAGGTCGACCATGGGCCGCTGTTGCAGGCGTTCGGCGAGTACAAAAACACCCAGCAACGCAGCGCCTCCCAGCAGCCGCGCGTAAGTCAGCGGGTTGTCCCAGCCGATACGGTTGGCTTCGATCAAACCCCAGATCAGGCACAGCAGGCTGGCACTGAAACTCAGGCTGCCCCAAGGGTCGAGCCTTGCAGCCTGGGCATCGCGGGATTCCGGAATCGCGCGCAGCACCAGTCCCATCAGCACCAGGCCGACCGGCAAATTCAGATAGAAAATCCAGCGCCAGCCCAGGTACTGGGTAATCAACCCGCCGAGGGTCGGTGCGGCGGTCATCGCCACGCCCATGCACGCGCCCCAGAAGGCCCAGGCCTTGGCGCGTTCCACTTCGTCATGGAAGGTATGGCCGATGGAGGCCAGGGCCGAGGTCAGCAGCAGCGCTGCGCCGACACCTTTGACGGCGCGAGCGATATCCAGGAACAACGCATTCGGCGCCGCACCGCAGCCGAGGGAGGCGAGGATGAAAATACCCAGGCCCCAGACCAGGGTCTTCTTGCGGCCAAAGCGGTCGGCAATGCTTCCGGCCGGCAATAACAGGGCGGCGAAGGCCAGCATATAAGCGCTGACCACCCATTCGATATCGGCAAAATTCGCCCCCAGGTCCCGGGCGATGCTCGGCAGGGTCACGGCGACGATATTGGTGTCGAGCACGATCAGCGAACAGACCCCGGAGGCGGTCAGCAGCGTCAGGCGCGGGCTGACCTTGCTCATGGCTGCACCGAAGCCACCGCCGCGAGGGCGATCTCGTCATCGTGGGCCGGAGTATCTGCGCTGATGCCGATGGCGCCCACTACCTGGCCTTCAAGGATGATTGGCTGGGCGCCCTTCATCATCAACAGGCCGGCGGTGATGGCTGCCGGGCGGCCATTGTTGATGGCGTTTTCCAGGTCCCCGGACGGCCGCTTGAAGAGCGCTGAAGTGCGCGCCTTGCCTTGGGCCAGCTCGATACCGGCCACCACGGGAGCGCCATCCATGCGCAGCGTCAGGATCGGCCAGCCACCGTCATCGACGATGGCCACGGCGCAGGGCCAGCCCTTGTCGGCGGCGACCCTGCGCGCGTGTGCGGCGATCTGCTGGGCCGTTGCCAGGCTCAGGATTGCCTTGTGGGCAATGCTTGCCGGGGCTTCTGCGGCCAGCCCTGCGGGCACGGTGCAAAGACCGGCAAGCACCAGGACCAATGATTTGACGAACATGGGAAAGCCTCTCTACTGTGAACGTACCGCGAGCTTATCCCCGGCAGGTGGCGTCCTTGTTAGGCGCCATACGGAACTTCATTACCTTTGAGCTAATCCTGTGATGGAAATACGTCATTTCCGCTACTTCCTGGCGGTTGCCCGGCAACGCAATTTCACCCGTGCTGCCGAACAGCTGGGTATCGCGCCGCCGACCCTGAGCCGGCAGATCCAGGACATGGAAACCACCCTCGGTACGCGCTTGTTTATCCGCCGCCAGCGCGAGGTCAGCCTGACCGAGGCGGGCGCGGCCTTGCTGATCGAGGCAGAGGCCACCGTGCGCCAGTTCGAGTTTGCCCAACGCAATGCCCAGCGCGCCGGGCGTGGCGAGATCGGTCATATCGAACTGGGTTATGTGGCGTCGGCGGTGTATTCGGGGTTGTTGCAGCGTCAGGTGCAGTCGTTCTGCGCGGACTGCCCGGACGTGAGCCTCAGCGTGCGCGAGAGTCCCATGGCGGCGTTGCCGGGGCTGGTGGCGGAGGGGCGTTTCGACATTGGCTACATTCGTTCGCCGATGACCTTGCCTGATGGGGTCGACGGGGTGCGGTTGAGCAGTGAAGGGTTTGTGCTGGCGTTGCCCCAGGATTCGTGGCTGCTGGGGTTGAAGGCAATCAGTTGCGAGCATCTGCAGAACGAGACGTTTATCTTGCCCGAGCAGATCAGCGGCACGCTGCACGTGGCGGCGCAGGGTGGTTATGCGCCGCGACTGGGGCCACAGCCGGGTGGGTTGGTGGCGGTGATTGCGTTGGTGTCACTGGGGCAGGGCGTGGCGGTGGTGCCGGAGTCGGTGGTGGGGCATGTGAGCTTGCCGAATGTCGTGTACCGCAGCATTGAAGGCAGCGAGGCGTCGTCCTGGTTGTCGCTGATTTACCGGCGCTTTGAAAAGGCGCCGGCGGTGGCGCGGTATATAGAGCAGGTGAAGCAGGTAGCCAGGTTGAAGGTTTGATCGCGGCGGGTTAGGTGCTTCACGGGTTAAGTGTGTTGCTGCCTTCGCGAGCAAGCCCGCTCCCACCTTCGACGGCATTCCAAAGATGGAACTCGGTCGAAGGTGGGAGCGGTCTTGCTCGCGAAGGGGTCATTTCAAGCACTACACCAACCGCGGTTGAACCGAATCCGCCAATCGCGTCAGTATCAAGCAGCACGATACCGCTCCGGCATCCAGTACACCCAACGAGCGCTCGCCCAGGCGGCTGGCGCGGCCGATTTTTGCCACCAGGTCCCTGGTGGAATCCCGCCCCCGCGAAGCAGCACTTTTCATCGCCTCCAACGCCTCACTGAATGACGCCCCCGACCCATTGGCCTGTTCAAACGCTTCCACCGCCGGAATCAAGGTGTCCATCAAACACTTGTCACCCACGCCGGCTTCGGTGATGTCCTGCAACGAGGTCAACCCCCCCCGCAGCAAATGGGCAAAGGTCGCCGCGTCAATCTGTTCGCTGCCGCGCACCTCATCCGCCATGCCGATAAACAGGCTGCCATACAACGGCCCCATGGAGCCGCCGATGCCTTCCATCAGGCTCAGTGTCAACTCATCCAGGGCTTCGGCCAGGGTCAGCTGGCGGCCTTCAATCGTGCGCCCGCAATGGGCGAACCCCTTGGCCATGTTGATGCCGTGGTCGCCATCGCCAATGGCGCCGTCGACTTCGCTCAGGTATTCGCGGTTGGCAACGATCACGCTGACCAGGTCGGCGACGATGGCGCTGCCGTCGTGGGTGGAGAAATGCTGGCTCATGGTTTAGTCCGCCTGGGTCATGCCGATGGAACGGCAGGGTTGGTCGATCAGGGATTTCAGCTCGGCGTCCAGGCCCAGCAAGGTCAGGGTCACGCCCATCATTTCCAGGGAGGTGAAGTAGTTGCCCACGTAGCAGCGGTGAATCTTCAAGCCCCTGGCTTGCAGCTGACGTTCAACCTCGGCGTAGAAAATGTAAAGTTCCATCACCGGCGTCGCACCCAGGCCCGAGACCAGCACCACCACGCTGTCATCCTGGCTGAAGTCGCGGTCGGCGAGGATCGGCGCGAGCATGCGCGCGGCCATGGCTTCGGCGGATTCGATGGCGATGACTTCAATGCCCGGTTCGCCGTGATGGCCGATGCCCAACTCCATCTGCCCGTCGGGAATCTGGAAGTTCGGCTTGCCCACCGCTGCGATGGTGCAGGGCGTGAGGCCGATGCCGATGGAGCGGCAGTTGTCGACCGCTTTCTGGGCGACACGAATCACCCCGTCCAGGTCGTAATGCTGGGCCGCGGCCGCACCGCCGACCTTCCACATGAAGATCTCGCCTGCCACGCCGCGACGCTTGGCGATGTCGGCCTTGGGCGCCGACGCCACGTCGTCGTTGGCGACCACGGTGCGGATGCGCATGTCCTTGCTGGCGGCCATCTTCATCGCCAGCTTCACGTTCATGTTGTCGCCGGCATAGTTGCCGTACAGGCACGCCACCCCGGCGCCGTGGTCGGCGGCACGGAAGGCGTCGAAGAAGCTTTTGGCGGTGGGCGAGGAGAAGATTTCGCCGACGGCCACGGCGTCTACCAGGCCGGGGCCGACGTAGCCAAGGAAGGCCGGTTCATGGCCGGAACCGCCGCCGGTCACGATGCCCACGCGGCCTTGTGGCGACGGCTTGGCCTTGCCGATCACCCGTGGATTGGTTTCGTATTGGCGCAGCTCGGGGTGCGCGACCAAGATGCCCCGCAGCATGTCCTCGACCACCTGATCCGGATCGTTTATCACTCGATTCATAACGCGGTTTCCTGTGTTCTTGTTCTTGGTGTGGGAGCCGGGGGCTTTTGTGGGAGCTGGCTTGCCTGCGATTGCATCGGCTCGGTGTCACAAATAGACCGAGGCGTCTGCATCGCAGGCAAGCCAGCTCCCACAAAAAGCCTAAGCCCGGCGCCCGCAGGGTTTTGTGTTATTGGGCCAATCAGGGTTCCAGGACGACTTTAAGCGACTTGTCCCCGCGCTCCATCACCGCAAACGCTTCCTTGAAGTCCGCCAGGGCAAACTTGTGGGTCACCACGTCGCGCATGTCGATCTTGCGGTTGCCGATAAAGTCGATGGCGCGCGGGTACATGTAGGGGCCGAGGTGCGAGCCCAGCACGTCCAGTTCCTTGCGGTCACCGATGATTGACCAGTCCACCGTGGCCTCGTCGTTGAACACGCTGAATTCCACGAAGCGCCCCAGCTTGCGCAACATCGCCAGGCCCTGGTTCACCGCCTTGTGGTGCCCGGTGGCTTCGATGTAAATGTCGCAACCGTAGCCGTCGGTGATCTCGCGAATCTTCGCCATCACGTCGACTTCAGCCGGGTTCCACACTTCATCCGCACCCATGCGCAGGGCGAGGGCAGCGCGTTCGGGTTTCATGTCGAGCACGATGAGTTTTTTCGGGTTGCGCATGCGCACCGCACCGATGATCCCCAGGCCCAGGGTGCCGGCGCCGGCCACCACCACGATGTCGTCGAAATCCACATTCGCCCGTTCCGCCGCGTGCAGCGAACAGGCCAGGGGTTCGATCAGGATGGCTTCGTCCGGGGCAATCGAGTCCGGTACTTTGTGGATGATGCCTTCCTTGGTGAAGATCATGTACTGGGCCATGGCGCCCTGGACGTTGTTCTGGAAGCCGTACAAGTCGTGTTTCTGGCACATCCAGTACTGGCCGTGGTTGCAGAAGCGGCAGCCCCAGCACGGCACGATCTGTTCGGAAATCACCCGGTCGCCGACCTTCACCCCGCGCTTTTCCGCGCCAGGGCCGAGGGCGACCACGCGGCAGACAAACTCGTGGCCGGGAATCATCGGCGGCTTCACGTAGCGCGGCTGCTCGGCGTCGCCCCAGAACGAGGGCGCGCCGCGGTAGGTCTTGATGTCGCCCATGCAGATGCCGCACAGCTCGACCTTGGTGAGGATCTCGTCGGGGCCGGGCGTCGGCACATCGACGGTCTCCAGGCGATAGTCTTCGGGGCCGTGACAGACCACGGCCTGCATGGTTTTCGGAATGACGGGGGACAGTTGTTCGGCAGTGCGTTCGGTAACGGTAGACATGACGATAAACCTCACGACAAAGGATCAATTACTGGATGCTGTAGCCACCGTCGATCACCACGTTTTCCCCGGTGATCATCTGTGCGGCGTCGCTGAGCAGGTACAACGCCAGCCCGGCGATTTCTTCCGGCTGGGCAAAGCGGCCCGCCGGGATCTGCAATTTGGCCCGTTCCCCCAGCTCGCCCGCCCAGGCCTTTTTGCCGAGGGCGGTTTCGACGATGGTCGGGGAGATGGCGTTGACGTTGATGTGGGGCGCCCATTCCATGGCGAGCACCTTGGTCATGCCGACCACGGCGGCCTTGCTGGCGCAGTAGGCGACGTGACGGTCCAGGCCGATCACCGCCGCTTGGGAGGCGAGGTTGACGATGCGCCCGCTGCCCTGGGCCAGCATGTGCCTGGCGCAGGCCTGGGCCACGAAGAAACTGGCCTTGAGGTTGATGTCGAGAGTGGTGTCCCAGGCGTTTTCACTGACGTCCAGGGCCTTGTCCAGCAGGGCCACGCCGGCGCTGTTGACCAGGTAATCCAGGCGTTTGAAGTGATCGAATACGTAATCGACGGTGCTGTGCACCTGGTCGAGTTGGCGCAGGTCCACGGCGATGCCGATGTTCCCGGCGCCGAGGCTGGCGGCGACTTCGACCACGGCCGGGTCGCGGTCCAGCAGGGCCACCCGCGCGCCGCGTTCCACCAGCAGGCTGGCACAAGCCAGACCGATCCCGGCGGCCCCGCCGGTGATCACGGCGCAGCGGCCGGTGAGGTCGAAGGCTTGATTCCAGAATCCAGACATGAACATGACTCCATTTTTCAGATCGGTGGAGATCCAATGTGGGAGCGGGCTTGCTCGCGAAAGCGGTGTATCAGGTGGCACATCTG
>NZ_JBSVWQ010000220.1:0-9425 GCF_054071215.1 Pseudomonas sp. SDO5522_S412
GCGCTGGGTCAGTCAATAGAGATGTCGACTGACACATCGCATTCGCGAGCAAGCCCGCTCCCACATTTGGATCTTCACAAATCTTAACGGCCGCCGTTGCGCTCGGCATTGCGGATCGAAATCTGCGTATTCAGCGTCCAGAAGTCATACAGCACCCCGATCAGGAACAAGCCCCCGGTCAGCAGGTAAATGATCCCGCTGATCCATTTGCCCTGATACATGCGGTGCAAACCGAACACACCCAGGAACGCCAACAGAATCCAGGCCACGTTGTACTCGATCGGCCCGGCGGTAAATCGCAGGTCCGCTTCGCGGTCCATTGCCGGAATCAGGAACAAGTCGATCAACCAGCCAATCCCGAACAAACCGAAGGTGAAAAACCAGATCGTCCCGGTCACCGGCTTGCCGTAATAAAAGCGGTGAGCACCGGTAAAACCGAAAATCCAAAGCAGGTAGCCGATCACCTTGCTGTGGGTGTCTTGTTGCGAAACATCCTGTCGATAGGTGTTCATGGAGTACCTCTTTAGCCTCGATAGATAAATATTTCTGGTTTCTTTGTGACTTTTTTACGGGCGCCCGACATGCGGCAAATGGTATCTTCGCTTCCCTCAAAGCCTTATACCGCCTGACTTGTGTAGGACAATCGCGGCAATTCGTCACGGTTTTCCTGAATTTGACCCCAGGGTTCAGTCGACAAACGGCCTTAGCACGACACAAAAAGCTGTTATAAAGTTGCGCGCAAACCAAAAAGAGCCACGCCTAATGCGACCATTTTTCAAGACATGGCTAACCATTTGCCTATTAATGCCACTGGCCGCCCACGCCACCAATCGTGAGCAACGACTTCCCAACGTTAACGGTTTCACCCCTAAAGTTCACGCCACCACCAGCTCCGCCAAATCGGTAAAGCTGACCGTGAAGCGCCCGACTCAACTGAGCAAGGCCCACGGTAATGCAGCGCCAGGGCTGATGGCCGTCAACACCAAGCAAAGCAGCAACGTCCTCAGCCGTGCCGTCAACGTGCTCGGTACTCCTTATCGTTGGGGCGGCAGCAGCCCAAGTAAAGGGTTCGACTGCAGTGGTTTGGTGAAATATGCGTTTAACGACGTAAAAGCCGTGGATTTGCCGCGCACTTCCAACGCCATGGCCGCCGGCCACGGGCTGAAGGTTGAGCGCAAGGATTTGAAACCGGGTGACCTGCTGTTCTTCAAACTGAAGAGCCGCCAGGTGAACCACGTTGCCATCTACCTGGGCAACGACCGTTTCATCCACGCACCGCGTCGTGGCAAGTCCGTGAGCATCGATACGCTGAAGAAGCCGTTCTGGGACAAGAACTACGTGATTGCCAAGCGTGTTCTGCCTAAAGAACAGAACAACCTGCGGATTGTGCAGCGCTGATTGATCGTTCCCACGCTCTGCGTGGGAATGCCTCACTGGACGCTCCGCGTCCGCTCTTGTGACGCAGAGCGTCACGGGCTGCGTTCCCACGCGGAGCGTGGGAACGATCATGATCTTAAATATCCCCAGGCACCCTCGCCTTCTCCCGGGCATGTTCCCGGCTGATCAGCCCCTGGCTGACCAACGCCTTCAAACTCATGTCCAGCGTCGTCATCCCCAACGCCCCACCCGTCTGAATCGCCGAATACATCTGCGCCACCTTGTCCTCGCGGATCAAATTACGAATCGCCGGTGTGCCGAGCATGATTTCGTGAGCCGCCACCCGCCCGCCGCCGACCTTCTTCACCAGCACCTGGGACACCACCGCCTGCAATGACTCCGAGAGCATCGAGCGGACCATGGCCTTTTCCCCCGCCGGAAACACATCCACCACCCGGTCCACGGTTTTAGCCGCCGACGTGGTGTGCAGCGTGCCGAACACCAGATGCCCGGTTTCCGCCGCCGTCAGCGCGAGCCGAATGGTTTCCAGGTCTCGCAATTCGCCAACCAGGATCACATCCGGGTCCTCCCGCAATGCCGAACGCAGGGCCGCCGAGAAACTGTGGGTATCGCGATGCACCTGTCGCTGGTTGATCAGGGCATTTTTCGGTTGGTGGATAAACTCGATCGGGTCTTCAAGGGTGAGGATGTGCTGGCGACGATGGGTGTTGAGGTAGTCGATCATCGCTGCCAGGGTGGTGGACTTGCCGGAACCGGTCGGCCCGGTGACCAGCACCAGCCCCCGGGGCAAGTCTGCGATGCGCCGGAACACCTCGCCCAACCCCAGGTGTTCCAGGCTCTGCACCGTTGAGGGGATGGTACGAAACACCGCGCCCATGCCCCGGTGCTGCTGGAACACATTCACCCGAAACCGCGCCACCTCGGGCAACTCGAAGGCAAAATCCGTTTCAAGAGATGTTTCGAAATCCTTTTGCTGGTGATTGTTCAGCAAAGGGCTGAGCAACGCCGCCACTTGCACCGGCGCAAGTACAGGCCAATCGAGTGGCCAGACCTCGCCATCCACTCGCAGCATCGGCGCCAACCCGGCCGACAGATGCAGGTCCGAGGCCCGCAGGCGTACGCCGGCGGCCAGCAGTTCAGTGATATCCATAGGGCTTTCCATTTCCAGTAGAATGCCGCGGACTCCATATCCACGGGCGCAACTTGAATGTCGACCATAGCAGACAACATCGGCCTGGTTTCCGAGCGGATCCGGGCAGCCGCCGAGGCCGCGCAGCGCGACGCAGGCAGCGTGCACCTGCTGGCCGTGAGCAAGACCAAACCCGCACAGGCCGTGCGCGAAGCCTATGCCGCCGGGATGCGTGACTTTGGCGAGAACTATCTGCAGGAAGCCCTGGGCAAACAGGCCGAATTAACCGACCTGCCCTTGAGTTGGCACTTCATCGGCCCCATTCAATCGAACAAGACTCGTGCGATCGCCGAGAATTTCGCCTGGGTGCATTCCGTGGACCGCCTGAAAATCGCACAACGCCTGTCCGAACAACGCCCGGCTGACCTGCCGCCGCTGAATATCTGCATCCAGGTCAACGTCAGTGGCGAAGCCAGCAAGTCCGGCTGTACACCCGCCGACCTGCCCGCCCTGGCCGAAGCCATCAGCGCCCTGCCGCGCCTGAAGCTGCGCGGCCTGATGGCGATTCCCGAGCCGACCGACGACCGTGCAGAGCAAGACGCAGCCTTCGCCACCGTGCGCGACCTGCAAGCGAGCCTCGACCTGGGGCTCGACACACTTTCCATGGGCATGAGCCATGACCTTGAGTCGGCCATCGCCCAAGGGGCCACCTGGGTGCGGATCGGTACCGCCCTGTTTGGTGCCCGCGACTATGGCCAGCCGTGAAATGGCTGACTTCCATCTGAGTAAGGACCTGTCATGAGCAACACGCGTATTGCCTTTATCGGCGCCGGCAACATGGCGGCCAGCCTGATCGGCGGCCTGCGGGCCAAGGGCCTGGAAGCACAACAGATTCGCGCCAGCGACCCGGGCGCCGACACCCGCTCCCGCGTCAGCGCCGAGCACGGCATCGACACCTTCGCCGACAACGCAGAAGCGATTGAAGGCGTGGACGTGGTAGTGCTGGCGGTCAAGCCACAAGCCATGAAAGCCGTGTGCGAAAGCCTGCGCCCAAGCCTCAAGCCCCATCAACTGGTGGTGTCCATCGCCGCCGGCATCACTTGCGCCAGCATGACCCACTGGCTCGGCGCCCAGCCGATTGTGCGTTGCATGCCCAACACCCCGGCGCTGCTGCGCAAGGGCGTGAGCGGCTTGTACGCCACATCCGAAGTCACTGCCCAACAGCGCGACCAGGCACAAGAGCTGCTGTCCGCCGTAGGTCTCGCCGTGTGGCTGGAACAAGAGCAGCAACTGGACGCCGTCACCGCCGTCTCCGGCAGTGGCCCGGCGTATTTCTTCCTGCTGATCGAGGCCATGACCGCCGCTGGCGTGAAACTCGGCCTGCCGCAGGAAGTCGCCGAGCAACTGGCCGAGCAGACCGCACTGGGCGCCGCGCAGATGGCCGTGACCAGCGATGTCGACGCGGCCGAGTTGCGCCGTCGCGTGACCTCGCCGGGCGGCACGACCCAGGCGGCAATCGAATCATTCCAGGCCGGGGGCTTTGAAGCCCTGGTGGAAAAAGCACTGGGTGCCGCAGCACATCGTTCGGCCGAAATGGCCGAGCAGCTGGGCAAATAGTCGTCCCCCACATAGGAATCAAACATGCTCGGAATCAATGACGCTGCCATTTTCATCATCCAGACCCTGGGCAGCCTGTACCTGCTGATCGTGCTGATGCGTTTTATCCTGCAACTGGTGCGGGCGAACTTCTACAACCCGCTGTGCCAGTTCGTGGTAAAGGCCACGCAGCCGCTGCTCAAGCCTCTGCGCCGGGTGATCCCGAGCCTGTTCGGCCTGGACATGTCGTCGCTGGTATTGGCGCTGCTGCTGCAGATCCTGCTGTTCGCGGTCATCCTGCTGCTCAATGGCTATCAGGCCACCACGCTGCTGTTGCTGCCGTGGGCCTTGATCGGGATCTTCTCGCTGTTCCTGAAGATCATTTTCTGGTCGATGATCATCAGCGTGATCCTGTCCTGGGTCGCTCCGGGCAGCCGCAGCCCGGGTGCCGAACTGGTGGCACAGATCACTGAGCCGGTGCTGGCACCGTTCCGTCGCCTGGTACCTAACCTGGGTGGCCTGGATATCTCGCCGATCTTCGCGTTTATCGCGATTCAGCTGCTGCAAAGCTGGGTGATTCCACGTTTGGCGTTCTACGCATTCATGCCCAAAGAACTGTTCGGTCTGATCTGACAACAATGTGGCGAGGGAGCTTGCTCCCGCTGGGCTGCGCAGCAGCCCCAAAACGGCCGACCGCGTTGCATCTGCGAAATCGCGGCAACCGGACCGGGACCGCTTCGCGCTCCAGCGGGAGCAAGCTTCCTCGCCACAAAAAGCCTTAAAAACACCAGCCGCAGGCCTTTGCTTGCCGCTGGGTGCAGCGGTCTTTAGACTTACGCCTCATTTAAACGAGAGCAGGGTCGATGCCAACTGCCTTCCCCCCCGATTCTGTTGGACTGGTCGTGCCCCAAGTGGCGCACTTCAGCGAACCGCTGGCCCTGGCCTGCGGCCGTTCGCTGCCCGCCTACGACCTGATCTATGAAACCTACGGCCAACTGAACGCCACGGCCAGCAACGCCGTGCTGATCTGCCACGCCCTGTCCGGCCACCACCACGCTGCGGGTTTCCACAGCATGGACGAGCGCAAGCCCGGCTGGTGGGACAGCTGCATCGGCCCCGGCAAGCCCATCGACACCAACAAGTTCTTCGTGGTCAGCCTGAACAACCTCGGCGGCTGCAACGGCTCCACCGGCCCCAGCAGCCTCAACCCGGAAACCGGCAAGCCGTTTGGCGCCGATTTCCCGGTGCTGACCGTGGAAGACTGGGTGCACAGCCAGGCGCGCCTGGCCGACGTACTGGGCATCGCCCAATGGGCCGCCGTGATCGGCGGCAGCCTGGGCGGCATGCAGGCCCTGCAATGGACCATCACCTACCCGGACCGCGTGCGCCATTGCCTGGCCATCGCCTCGGCCCCCAAGCTGTCGGCGCAGAACATCGCCTTCAACGAAGTGGCGCGCCAGGCGATCCTGACCGACCCCGAGTTCCACGGCGGTTCGTTCCAGGAAGCGGGCGTGATCCCCAAGCGCGGGCTGATGCTCGCGCGCATGGTCGGGCACATCACCTACCTGTCGGATGACTCCATGGGCGAGAAATTCGGCCGAGGCCTCAAGAGCGAGAAGCTCAACTACGACTTCCACAGCGTCGAATTCCAGGTCGAGAGCTACCTGCGTTATCAGGGCGAGGAGTTTTCCGGGCGTTTCGACGCCAACACCTACCTGCTGATGACCAAGGCCCTGGACTACTTCGACCCGGCGGCGAATTTCGACGATGACCTGGCGCGCACCTTCGAGGCGGCCACCGCCAAGTTCTGCGTGATGTCGTTCACCACCGACTGGCGCTTCTCCCCGGCCCGCTCGCGGGAATTGGTGGATGCGCTGATGGCCGCCAAGAAAGACGTCTGCTACCTGGAGATCGACGCACCGCAAGGCCACGACGCCTTCCTGATCCCGATCCCGCGTTACTTGCAGGCTTTTAGCAATTACATGAACCGAATAGCACTGTGAGAACGCCATGAGAGCCGACCTGGAAATCATCCAAGACTGGATCCCCGCCGGCAGCCGCGTGCTCGACCTGGGTTGCGGCGATGGCGAACTGCTGAGCTGGCTGCGCGACAACAAGCAAGTCACCGGCTATGGCCTGGAAAACGATCCGGACAACATCGCCCAGTGCGTGGCCAAGGGCATCAACGTGATCGAGCAGGACCTGGACAAGGGCCTCGGCAACTTTGCCAGCAACAGCTTCGACATCGTGGTCATGACCCAGGCGCTGCAAGCCGTGCACTACCCGGACCGGATCCTCGACGAAATGTTGCGGGTCGGCCGCCAGTGCATTATCACCTTCCCCAATTTCGGCCACTGGCGCTGCCGCTGGTACCTGGCCACCAAGGGCCGCATGCCGGTGTCGGACTTCCTGCCGTACACCTGGTACAACACGCCCAACATCCACTTCTGCACCTTTGAAGACTTCGAAGCGCTGTGTGGCGAGCGCGAAGCCAAAGTCATCAACCGCCTTGCCGTCGATCAACAGCATCGTCACGGCTGGGCGAGTAAGCTATGGCCCAACCTGCTGGGTGAGATCGGGATCTACCGGGTCAGCAGCCCGGGCCTGACGGACCACCAGATTGCCGTCTAACCATTTTCAAGGAGGACGATCATGAGTCGCCTGGCTGTTTTTCTACTCACCGCGTGCCTGAGCGTCAGCGCTATGGCGGCGGATGTTATCGATGGTAATCGTCAGAAAGAATTCGGCGATATCACGGTGCACTACAACACCCTGACCACCAGTTTCCTGACGCCGGAAATGGCTCAGGAAGCCGGGATCGTACGCAGCAAAGAGCTGGGCATGATCAATGTGTTCGTAAACAAGGGCGTCGAATCGATAGACGCCACCGTTACCGGCACTATCAAGGATCTGGGCGGCAAGAGCGAGATGCTGACGTTCAAGAAAATCACCCAGAAAGGTTCTACGCTTTACGTCGCCCAGTACCCGGTGCCGCAGCAGGAAACCAAGATTTTCACCATCAACGTTGAAACCGGTGGCAAAGCCCACGGTTTCAGTTTCAACCAGGAACTGTTTCCGGCGCAATGATGAACCTTACTCAACTCGTACTGGCCAGCCATAACGCCGGCAAGCTCAAAGAACTCCAGGCCATGCTCGGCGACTCGGTGCAACTGCGCTCGATTGGCGAGTTCAGCCAGGTAGAGCCGGAAGAGACCGGCCTGTCGTTTGTCGAGAACGCCATCCTCAAGGCCCGCAACGCCGCGCGTATTTCCGGCCTGCCGGCACTGGCTGACGATTCGGGCCTGGCCGTGGACTTCCTGGGCGGCGCGCCTGGCATCTACTCGGCACGTTACGCCGACGGTAAAGGCGACGCGGCCAACAACGCCAAGCTGCTGGACGCCCTCAAGGACGTGCCCGACGCGATGCGCGGCGCGCAGTTCGTCTGCGTGCTGGCCCTGGTGCGTCACGCCGATGATCCATTGCCGATCCTCTGTGAAGGCCTGTGGCACGGGCGCATCCTGCATGCGGCCAGCGGCGAGCACGGTTTCGGTTATGACCCGTTGTTCTGGGTGCCGGAGCGCAATGTCTCCAGCGCCGAATTGAGCCCGGCCGACAAGAACCAGATCAGCCACCGCGCCCGCGCAATGGATTTGCTGCGCCAGCGCCTGGGCATGAAATGACTCAGAACACCTCCGCGCAGCCACTGATTCTCGGTGGCGCGCAAACACCTCGGGCGGCCCTGCCTCACCTGCCGCCCCTGGCGCTGTATATCCACATCCCGTGGTGCGTGCGCAAATGCCCCTATTGCGACTTCAACTCCCACACCGCCAGCAAGGTGCTGCCGGAGGAAGAGTACGTCGACGCGTTGCTGGCCGACCTCGATCAGGACCTGCATGCAGTGTACGGCCGTGAGCTGAGTTCGATCTTTTTCGGCGGCGGCACCCCAAGCCTGTTCAGCGCCGCTGCCCTGGGCCGGTTGCTCAAGGGCGTGGAAGCGCGCATCCCGTTTGCCGGCGATATCGAGATCACCCTGGAAGCCAACCCCGGTACCTTCGAGCAAGAGAAGTTCGTGGCGTACCGCAAGCTGGGGATCAATCGGCTGTCGATTGGCATCCAGAGTTTCCAGCAGGAAAAACTCGAAGCCCTGGGCCGCATCCACAACGGTGACGAAGCCGTGCGTGCCGCCGGCATGGCGCGCCAGGCCGGGTTCGACAACTTCAATCTGGACTTGATGCACGGTTTGCCCGATCAGTCCCTGGAGGACGCCCTGGGCGACCTGCGCCAGGCCATTGCCCTCAAGCCCACGCATCTGTCCTGGTATCAACTGACCCTGGAACCCAACACCGTGTTCTGGAACCAGCCGCCCGTGCTGCCGGAAGACGACACCCTGTGGGACATCCAGGAAGCCGGCCAGGCGCTGCTCGCCGAACACGGTTACGCCCAGTACGAAGTCTCGGCCTACGCCCAACCGGGCCGGCCGGCGCGGCATAACCTGAACTACTGGAGCTTTGGCGATTTTATCGGCATCGGCGCCGGTGCCCACGGCAAGCTCAGCAATCCGGATGGGCGCATCGTGCGCACCTGGAAAACCCGGGCGCCGAAGGACTACCTCAACCCGGCGAAAAACTACCAGGCCGGCGCGAAAGAACTGACCAACGAAGAGTTACCGTTCGAGTTCCTGATGAACGCCCTGCGCCTCACTGACGGCGTCGAAGCCAGGCTTTACGCCGAGCGTACCGGCCTCGACCTGGCCAGCCTCGATGAAGCTCGCCGCGAGGCAGAACAAAGTGGCCTGATGCAGGTCGAACCGTCACGCCTGGCGGCCACCGACCGCGGGCAACTCTTTCTCAATGACCTGCTGCAGAAGTTTTTGAGCTGATTGCTCTTAAGGAAATCAAATGGATCTGGTACTCGACCTGCTCGCCACCGTATCCCGCTGGAGCCGTAGCAACCTGTCGGAAATCTCCCTGGCGTTGGTAGGCTGCCTGCTGGTGCTGTTTGGCGCCGACATCAAGGGCTGGGTCGAAGCACGGCTGGGCAGCATCGCGGGTGCGCTGCGCGTGCCGCTGATGGCGCTGGTGTGCATGATCGGCAGCGGCGCTGCGCTGATCTATGCCACGCCGTGGATTGTTCGCGGGTTGAGCCAGTTCAACAACTACAGCCTGGCGCCGGTGTTGTTGGTGGTGCTGGTGTTGATTGGGGTGGTGGCGGATCGCCGCTGACCTTAAGCGCGGCACAAAACAAATGTGGGAGCGGGCTTGCTCGCGAATGCGGTGTGTCAGTCAGCGTAAATGTCGACTGA
>NZ_JBSVWQ010000221.1:0-9338 GCF_054071215.1 Pseudomonas sp. SDO5522_S412
TCCCGCGGGGGTGAGAAGCGCTCCGGGGATTTTTGGACCCCTACAAAGCCAAGGGGGAACAACCCCCCTCGCCACAGTGAGCTCGCTTCGACAGGGGTAAAGGGTCAGTGCTTGAACATCACATGGCGAACGGTGGTGTAGTCCTCCAGGCCGTACATGGACATGTCCTTGCCGTAGCCGGACAGTTTCTGACCGCCATGGGGCATTTCGCTGACCAGCATGAAGTGGGTATTCACCCAGGTGCAGCCGTACTGCAACCGTGCAGCCAGGCGATGGGCGCGGCCGACGTCGGCGGTCCACACGGAAGAGGCCAGGCCGTAGTCCGAATCGTTGGCCCAGGCCAATACCTGGGCCTCGTCGTTGAATTTGGTTACCGACACTACTGGCCCGAACACTTCGCGGCGCACGATTTCATCGTCCTGCTGCGCGTCGGCCAATACGGTCGGCTCAAAGAAGAACCCGTTGCCTTCCACCGCCTTGCCACCCGTGATCAGGCGGATATGGGATTGCGCCACGGCACGCTCCACAAACCCGGCCACACGGTCACGGTGCTGTGCGGTGATCAGCGGGCCCAGCTCGGTGGCCGGGTCATCCTGCAAACCGTATTTGATGCTGGCAACCGCCGCGCCGAGCTTCTCGACGAACGCGTCGTAGATATCGGCCTGTGCATAAATCCGGCACGCAGCGGTGCAATCCTGCCCGGCGTTGTAGAAGCCGAAGGTGCGAATGCCTTCCACCGCCGCGTCGATATCGGCGTCGTTGAAGATGATCACCGGCGCCTTGCCGCCCAATTCCATGTGCATGCGTTTGACGCTGTCGGCAGTGCTGGAAATGATATTGGCCCCGGTGGCAATCGAACCCGTCAGCGACACCATGCGCACTTTCGGGTGATTCACCAGCGGGCTGCCCACGGTTGGCCCACGGCCAAACACCAGGTTGAGTACACCGGCCGGGAAAATTTCAGCGGCCAGTTCCACCAGGCGCAGCGCGGTCAGCGGAGTTTGTTCCGAAGGCTTGAGCACCACGGTATTACCGGCGGCCAGGGCCGGGGCGATTTTCCAGGCGACCATCATCAGCGGGTAGTTCCACGGCGCGATGGAGGCAATTACGCCCACCGGGTCACGGCGGATCATCGAGGTGTGGCCCGGCAGGTACTCGCCGCCGGCCGAACCGCTCATGCAGCGGCTGGCGCCGGCGAAGAAGCGGAACACATCGGCCACCGCCGGGATCTCATCATTCAGCGCGGCGCTGTAGGGTTTGCCGCAGTTGTCCGACTCAAGCTTGGCCAGCTCTGCGCCGTGGGCTTCGATGGCGTCGGCGAGTTTGAGCAGCAGCAGCGAGCGATCCTTCGGTGGCGTTTGCGACCAGCCTTCAAAAGCGCTGTCGGCAGCACGCACGGCGGCGTCGACCTGGGCTTCGCTGGCTTCCTTGATTTCCACCAGTACCCGACCCAACGCCGGGTTGAACACTGGCTGCGCCGGGCCTTCGCCTTCGACCAGATGGCCGTTGATCAGCAGTTTGGTTTGCATGGTTCAGTCCTCTTAAAGCTGCATCGTTTCCCCTGCCGAAACCGGTTCAAGTGTGGGAGCGGGATTGCTTGCGAGTAGGGTCTTTAGGTTGACACATAAGCTGACTGATCCACTGCTTTCGCGAGCAAGCCCGCTCCCACATTTGAATCTCATTCCTTCAGTGGCAATGTGTTGTCAGTTATTTACCGCCACTACCGGCCACGCTTTCGCCGCCGCGGGTCAGGTAATAGGCACCCAGGATCGGGAACATCGTCACGATCATCACCAGCATCGCCACCACGTTGGTCACCGGCACATCCCGTGGCCGGCTCAACTGGTTGAGCAGCCACAGCGGCAAGGTGCGCTCGTGGCCGGCGGTGAAGGTGGTGACGATGATTTCGTCGAACGACAGCGCGAACGCCAGCATGCCGCCGGCCAGCAACGCCGAGCCGAGGTTGGGCATGATGATGTAGCGGAAGGTCTGCCAGCCGTCGGCGCCGAGGTCCATCGAGGCTTCGATCAGGCTGTGGGAAGTGCGGCGCAAACGGGCGATCACGTTGTTGTAGACGATCACCACGCAGAAGGTCGCGTGGCCGACGATGATGGTGAACATCCCCGGCTCAATCCCCAGGGTCTTGAAGGTCGCGAGCAACGCGATACCGGTGATGATCCCCGGCAGTGCAATCGGCAGGATCAGCATCAGCGAGATGCCTTGCTTGCCGAAGAACTCCCGGCGATACAACGCCGCCGAGGCCAGGGTGCCGAGCACCATCGCAATCAGCGTGGCGATGGCCGCGATTTGCAGCGACAGCTTGATCGCTTCCAATACGTCCGGCCGCGAGAAGGCCACGCTGAACCACTTCAGGGTGAAGCCCTGGGGTGGAAAGCTGAACGCCGCCTCTTCGGTGTTGAAGGCGTAGAGGAAGATGATCAGGATCGGGAAGTGCAGGAAAACCAACCCGCCCCAGGCCGCGATTTTTAGACTGAGTGAGGCTTTTTCAGAGTGCATCGAAGGCCCCCAGACGTTTGACGATGGACAGGTAAACCGCGATCAGCACGATCGGCACCAAGGTGAACGCCGCGGCCATGGGCATGTTGCCGATAGCGCCTTGTTGCGCGTACACCATGCTGCCGACGAAGTAACCCGGCGGGCCCACCAGTTGTGGCACGATGAAGTCGCCCAGGGTCAGCGAGAACGTAAAGATCGAACCCGCCGCGATCCCCGGCACCGACAGCGGCAGAATCACCTGCATGAAGGTCTGGCGCGGCTTGGCGCCGAGGTCTGCCGAGGCCTGCAGCAACGATGGCGGCAAACGCTCCAGCGAGGCCTGGATCGGCAGAATCATGAACGGCAGCCAGATGTACACAAACACCATGAACCGCCCCAGGTGCGAGGTGCTCAAGGTGCTGCCGCCCACGCCGGGAATGCCCATGATGAATTGCAGCGCCGGCTCCAGGCCCAGGTGCTGCACGAACCACTGCGCCACGCCGCCCTTGGCCAGCAGCAGGGTCCAGGCGTAGGCCTTGACGATGTAGCTGGCCCACATCGGCATCATCACCGCGATGTAGAAAAACGCCTTGGTCTTGCCGGTGGTGTAGCGCGCCATGTAGTAGGCGATCGGGAACGCGACGATGGCACTGGCGATGGACACCACCACCGCCATGCTCAAGGTGCGCACGATGATGTCGAAGTTCGACGGCTGGAACAGCGCGGCAAAGTTGGCCAGGGTCAGGTCAGGGGTGACCGCCATGGTGAAGTCATCGAACGTATAGAAGCCTTGCCACAGCAAGGTCAGCAACGAACCCAAATAGATTGCGCCAAACCAGATCAGCGGCGGCACCAGCAGCAGCGACAGGTACAGGTTGGGCTTCTTGTACAGCAGGTTGGAAAACCTGCGCATCGGCGGTTGGGACAGGGCCAGGCTCATGTCACACCTCGCCTGCGATGTCGGTCAACGGCGTCATGGCTTCCCGCGCCCAGCGCGCGGTGATGGACTGGCCGACTTGATGCCCGGCGGTGGTGTCCAGCCATTGGTTGTTGGCCTGGCTGATGTTCAGCGCCTGGCCGTTTTCCAGTTTCAGTTCGTAGCGGGTGGCGCTGCCCTGGTACTGAATGTCATGCAGCAGGCCGCTGACTTCCACCTCGCCGCTGCCCAGCGGGCCTTCGGCGAAACGCACGTGTTCCGGGCGGATCGAGAACGGCTGCGGGTTACCGCTCAAGCGTTGCGCCAATTCGCCGCGAATCACGTTGGAGGTGCCGACGAATTCCGCGACGAAGGTGGTGGCGGGCTTCATGTACAGGTTGCGCGGGGTGTCGACCTGTTCGATGCGGCCCTTGTTGAATACGGCCACACGGTCGGACATCGACAGTGCTTCGGTCTGGTCGTGGGTGACGAAGATGAAGGTGATGCCAAGTTGGCGTTGCAGTTTCTTCAGCTCGCTTTGCATCTGTTCGCGCAGCTTCAGGTCGAGAGCGCCGAGGGGCTCATCCAGCAGCAATACGCGCGGACGATTGACCAGTGCGCGGGCCAGGGCCACACGTTGACGCTGGCCGCCGGAGAGTTGCACCGGCTTGCGGTCGCCGTAACCGCCGAGGGCGACCATGCCCAGCGCTTCTTCGGCGCGGTTGAGGCGTTCGGTCTTGCCTACGCCTTTGACTTTCAGGCCGTAGGCCACGTTGTCCCGCACGTTCATGTGGGGGAACAGCGCGTAATCCTGGAACACAGTGTTCACGTCGCGCTGATACGGCGGCAAGCCGGCGGCTTCCTCACCGTGGATGCGGATGGAGCCGGCACTGGGTTGCTCGAACCCGGCGATCAGGCGCAGGCACGTGGTTTTGCCCGAGCCGGAAGGGCCGAGCATGGAAAAGAACTCGCCGTCCTGGATATCGATGGAAACCCGGTCAACGGCTTTCACTTCGCCGAACTGACGGGAAACGTGGGTGAATTGGACTGCAAGCGTCATGGTGCGGTGCTCCAAAAAGGCGCGTCTTGTAAAAATTAAATCGGAGGTAGAGGTGATCGTTCCCACGCTCTGCGTGGGAATGCAGCGCTGGACGCTCCGCGTCCGCCCTTAAAGTCGTGACGCGGAGCGTCACAGGAGGCATTCCCACGCGGAGCGTGGGAACGATCAACTAGGGAGTGCTTAGCGCCCGCCCATGATCGCGATGTAATCCTGGGTCCAGCGGCTGTACGGCACGAACTTGCCGCCTTCAGCCTGCGGGGTTTTCCAGAAGGCGATCTTCTCGAACTGGTCGAAACCGTTGGTCTTGCAACCCTCGGCGCCCAGCAGTTCGCTTTCCTTGCACGCCGCGGGAACCGCCGGCAACGAACCGAACCACGAGGCCACATCACCCTGGACCTTCGGCTGCAGCGACCAGTCCATCCACTTGTAGGCGCAGTTCGGGTGCTTGGCATCGGTGTGCAGCATGGTGGTATCCGCCCAGCCGGTGGCGCCTTCCTTCGGAATGGTCGAGGCAATCGGCTGCTTCTCATTGACCAGGCCGTTGACCTGATAGGGCCATGCGCTGGAGGCCACCACGCCTTCGTTCTTGAAGTCGCTCATTTGCACGGTGGTGTCATGCCAGTAGCGGTGGATCAACGGCTGCTGGGCGCGCAACAGGTCGAGCACGGCCTTGTACTGGGTTTCGGTCAGCTCGTACGGGCTCTGGATGCCCAGTTCCGGCTTGGTTGCCTTGAGGTACAGCGCCGCATCGGCGATGTAGATCGGGCCGTCATAGGCCTGCACGCGGCCTTTGTTCGGCTTGCCGTCCGGCAGGTTCTGCGCATCGAACACCACGTTCCAGCTGGTGGGCGCGGTCTTGAACACGTTGGTGTTGTACATCAACACGTTCGGGCCCCACTGGTACGGCGTGCCGTACGTTTGCTGGCCGACCACGTACCACGGCGCATCTTTCAGGCGCGGGTCGATGTTCTTCCAGTTGGGAATCAGCGAGGTGTTGATCGGCTGTACGCGCTTGCCGACGATCAACCGCAGCGAGGCATCGCCGGATGCGGTGACCAGGTCGTAGCCGCCCTTGGCCATCAAGCTCACCATCTCGTCGGAGGTGGCGGCGGTCTTGACGTTGACCTTGCAGCCGGTCTCTTTCTCGAAACCGGTGACCCAGTCGTAGTTCTTGTCGCTTTCGCCACGTTCGATATAGCCGGGCCAGGCGACGATATCCAACTGGCCTTCACCGGCACCCACCGCCTTCAGCGGTTCGGCGGCCTGGATGCTGACACTGGCCAGCAGCGCGGTGGTCAGGGCACTGAGCAGTGCGGTCTTGTGCGCAGACATGGGGGTTCCCTCTTCTTTAATTATGGTCGGGGCAGTTTTTGCAGCAGGTGGTGCGTGAGCGTAGTTGTTGTTTTAAAGATGCTGGCCGTGGCGCGCCATGATGTGCCGCACCACGCTGTAGTCCTGTAGCGAATCGCTGGACAGATCTTTGCCATACCCCGAGCGCTTCAAGCCGCCGTGGGGCATTTCGCTGACCAGCATGAAATGACTGTTGATCCAGGTGCAGCCGTATTGCAGGCGCGACGCCACTTGCATCGCCTTGTCCAGATTCTGGGTCCACACGGAGGAGGCCAGGCCGTATTCCGAGTCGTTGGCCCAGTCCACCGCCTGTTCCAGCTCGTCGAAGCGGGTCACGGTGACCACCGGGCCGAACACTTCGCGCTGCACGATTTCATCATTCTGTTTACAACCGGCCAGCAAGGTTGGCTGGTAGAAGAAGCCAGCACCGGAATGCACGGCGGCGCCGGTGATGCGTTCGATATGCGGCTGGCCGAGGGCGCGTTCGACAAAACTGGCGACGCGGTCGCGCTGGCGGGTGCTGATCAGCGGGCCGAGTTCGTTGTCGGCATCGCGCTTGCCGGCAAATCGCAGGCTGCTGACGGCGGCGCCGAGCTCGGCCACCAATTTGTCGTGGATGCCGGCCTGGGCGTAGATGCGGCACGCGGCGGTGCAGTCCTGGCCGGCGTTGTAGTAACCGTAGGCGCGCACGCCTTCGACCACGGCTTGCAGGTCGGCGTCGTTGCACACGATCACCGGGGCCTTGCCGCCCAGCTCCAGGTGCGTGCGCTTGAGTGTCTTGGAGGCGGCCTGGAGGATCTTCTGCCCGGTGACGATATCGCCGGTCAACGAGACCATGCGCACCTTCGGGTGGCTGACCAAATGGCTGCCGACCCCTTCGCCGCCGCCACACAGGATGTTGATCACCCCGCGCGGCAACAACTGGCTCAGTACGGGCGCCAGGGCCAGGATCGACAGCGGGGTATGTTCCGACGGCTTGAACACCAGGGTATTACCGGCCGCCAGGGCCGGGGCGATTTTCCAGGCGGCCATCATCAGCGGGTAATTCCACGGCGCAATGGAGGCCACCACGCCAATCGGATCGCGACGCACCATGCTGGTGTAGCCCGGCAGGTATTCACCGCTCAGTTGCCCGGTCTGGCAGCGCACGGCGCCGGCGAAGAAACGGAACACATCGACGGTCGCGCTCAAATCGTCCTGACGTGCCAGGTGCAGCGGCTTGCCGCAATTCAGCGATTCCAGGCGGGCGAGGTAGTCGGCTTGTTTTTCGATTGTCTCGGCGATGCCCAGGAGGATGTTCGAACGCTGCTGGGGCGTGGTCCGCGACCAACCGGCAAAGGCCCGGTGGGCGGCGAGGATTGCGGCTTCGACCTGCTCGGTACTGGCTTCGGCGATATGGGTGAGGATTTCACCGGTGGCCGGGTTGATGATCGGCTCGACAAACCCCTGGCCCGGGACCAGTTCGCCGTCGATCAGCAACGCAGTGAGCAGCGGTGTGGGCGCGCCAGACATTTTTCGCGATCTCTTTTCTTGTGTGGTCATGGCTGTTCTCGTGCGAGGCGCCTGACCTTCTCTTATGGGATGAGCAGAGACTAGAGGTCAGGCGCGAGGTCAACAAATACTAAATACTGAAAGCAGCATTCGATTAAATAGATGGCTTGCGTGGGTGGGGCTGTTCGCGGGCCACCGTCAGGAATGGGTCCACCAGCGCCGGGCGCGCCGTGCCCCGGCGCCAGGCCAGGCCCACGTCTAGGGTCTGGCTGAGGTCGGCAATCGGCCGGGCCTCGATGATGTCGCCTTCCAGGGACCAGGGGCGGTAGGTCATGTCCGGCTGGATCGACACGCCCAGGCCGGCGGCGACCAGGCTTCGCACGGCTTCCGTCGAGGCGGTGCGCAAGGTGACGCGAGGTTGCAGCCCGGCGCCGGTCCACATGCGTTGGGCGTTGTGGCCCATTTCGTCGACGTTCAGTTGAATCAGCGGCTCGCGCGCCACATCCGCCAGGTTGATGCTGTCGTGTTCCAGCAGCGGGTGCTGGGCGGGCAGCCATAAACGGTGGGGCGAGTGGGTGAGCACTTCGGTTTGCAGGGCGTGGCGGTCTTCGAGGTTGGAGAGGATCAGCACGCCGACGTCGATTTCACCGCTGACCAGCAGGTGTTCGATGTAGGGGCGTTCGTCCTCCATCACGCGGATTTCGACATTGGGGTAGGCGCGCTGGAAGCGGGTAAGCAAGTCCGCCAGGTAGTAGCCGGCGACCAGGCTGGTCACGCCGATGATCAACTGCCCGGCCACCTGGTCGGTGCTCTGTTGCAGGCTGCGCTTGGCGTTGTCGACGGTGGCGAGGATGAGGTGCGCCTGGCGCAGGAACTGGTGGCCCTGGTGGGTCAGGGTCATGCCCTTGGCGTGGCGGTTGAACAGGTTGACGCCGATTTCCTGTTCCAGTTGCTGGATCGCCAGGGTCAGGGTGGACTGGGAGATGAAGGCGGTCTGGGCAGCGGCGGAGATCGAACCGGTCTCGGCCACGGCGATGAAGTGACGGATCTGACGCAAGGTCATCATGCTGGAATTACCAGTGGGGTGTTTTTATAGATTTGTTCGAGTGTATATCGTTTTAATTGAGGGGTAAGCGCGTTACATCTGGAAGCACTCTAGATCGGGGGTTTTTGGCACTTAGTTTTACGCTGGGGGCCTATTGGTCCTGTGAACTTGAGTTTCTGGAGGTTGTGAATGAATACCCGTGGATTGCTCGATCAACTGCTCAAATCCGGCCAGGACATGTTGCAGAACAAGGCTGGCGGGCAGCGCAAGTCAGATGACAAGGGTGCCCTTGGCGGACTGCTGGGTGGCGGCGGGTTGGGTAGCTTGCTTGGCGGTGCCGGTGGTGGGGCCCTCGCGGCCGGCGCCATGGGTCTGTTGCTGGGCAACAAGAAAGCCCGCAAGTTTGGCGGCAAGGCGCTGACCTATGGCGGGTTGGCTGCTTTGGGGGTGATTGCCTACAAGGCCTACGGTAATTGGCAGGCGCAGCAGGCCAGTGCGCCTCAAGGGGAGCCGCAGACCATTGATCGGTTGCCGCCGGCCCAGGTCGAGCAGCACAGCCAGGGGATTTTGAAGGCGCTGGTGGCTGCGGCCAAGGCTGACGGGCATGTGGATGAGCGTGAGCGGGCGTTGATCGAAGGGGAGTTTGTGAAGCTGGATAACGATCGTGAGTTGCAGCAGTGGTTACATGCCGAGCTGAACAAGCCGCTGGATCCGGCAGATGTGGCTCGGGCTGCCAGTACTCCGGAGTTGGCTGCCGAGATGTATATCGCCAGTGTGATGTTGGTGGATGAGGAGAACTTCATGGAGAAGGCTTACCTCGATGAGTTGGCGCGGCAGCTTAAGTTGGAGCCGGGGTTGAAGGCTGAACTGGAGAAGCAGGTGCGGCAGGCTGAGGTGGTTTGATTGTGTACATATCCGTTTCTGCGGTAACGGCTACTTATGGTTTCGCTCTTACAGCGAGTCACTTTGCAAAAGCGGCA
>NZ_JBSVWQ010000222.1:0-9292 GCF_054071215.1 Pseudomonas sp. SDO5522_S412
CACCGCATTCGCGAGCAAGCCCGCTCCCACATTTGATTGCATTCCAATCAGGGAATCAGGCCAGCTCAGGGGCGCTAGCGTACGCCTGTTCCAGCAACACGGTGAAGCGCACGAACGCATCAATCGCGCCTTTCTCCACTTCGGCTTCTTCTTCAGCGGTGAATTCCAGTGCGTCGAGGGTGCGGGTGAAGCGCTTCCAGCCTTCAGCGCGACCCCCCGCAGGCTCGCCCAGGTGACGGGCACCGAAGGTTTCGCTCAAACCCAGGCCCACGGCACGCTTGATCAGGAACGCGGCGCCCAGCTTGGAGCCTTCGGACACGAACAGCCAGCCCAGCGCTTCGGCCTTGCTCGGGTTTTTCACCGCGCCGGCCACCGGTGCCGGTACTTCGGTGTCCAGGTCGCCCAGGTCCAGCTTGGCCGCTTCGGCACGGCAGCGTTCGGCGAGGTCAGGGACGATCTTGATCAACTCTGCATCGTTGTACAGCGCCACCAGCTCCGACTGGAACAGGTATTGCGCGACCACGAAGCGGGCGAAGTTGGCCTGGGTTTCAAACGGTGCGTGGGCCTTCACCAACGCATCGAGCTTGGTGTGCGGTTCGTTGGTGATCTGGTTCAGGCGCTGGGAGCGCAGGGCTGCACGTTCTGCGGTAGGGGAGGCGGTCATCGGGGAGTCCTTGAGAAGAGAAAGCGTCTGGTTGCCAGGCTGTTATGAACTAGACGAACCAGAAGACGCGTCACAGTAAAAAATCCTCACCCCGGCGCAGATTAAATCGCGCCGGGGTGAGGCTCCATGGATCAGATGTCCCAGATCAGATTGATCGCAAAGTTGCGGCCCGGCTGGGTCAGGCGGTCGAGGTTGGCCGGGCCGGTCACACCGGCTTCGCCGACGCTGTCGTAGCTGCGCACGTCATCCCAGTTCCAGTATTTCTTGTCCGTCAGGTTGTACAGGCCGCCGTTGATGGTCACGTCGTTGGTGACCTTGTAGAAGCCGGTCAGGTCGACGATGCCAAAACCCGGGGTCTTGAACGGGCCGTTGGCGCTGTTGCCGTCAGGGGCGAAGAAGGTGGTGCTGTCGACGCGGTCCTGTTTCTTGACCAGGGTCCAGCTGACCAGGGCACCGTAGTTCTGCTGGTCATAGCCCAGGCCGAACACGCCCTTGAGCGGGTTGACGCTGTTCAACGGTTCGCCGTTGTCGTCATTGCGCCCGTAGGTGTAGGCAATCGAGCCTTGGGTATACAGGCCCTGCGGTGCGCCGAATGCGTCGAGGCTCAAGCGGCCCTTGGCCTCCACGCCCTTGATGGTGGCGTGCTTGATGTTGTTGGCTTCGAACTGCTGGACGGTGCCACCGGCAACCGAGGCATCTTCGTCGATGAAATCACGGTACTTGTTGTAGTACACCGCCACATCAAACGAGCCCGAGTCGAAGTTGCCGCGAATCCCGGTTTCGACGCCCCGGCTGCTTTCCGGCTTGAGGTCCGGGTTGGGTTCGACGGTGTAGCGCTGCTGCAGGTTTTCAAAGCGGCCATACAAGGCCTTGGCCGACGGGGTGCGATAGCCTTCGGCGTATTGGCCGAACCAGGTGTATTGCTCGGTCAGGGCGTAAGTCACGCCGAACTTGGGCGTTACACGGTGCCAGTTCTTTTCCGAATCGCTGTGGTCGTAGATGCGTGTCGGGTCAACGGTATTGAGGAATTCCTGGGTCAGCTTGGGTTTGAGCTGGATGTAGTCGTAGCGGGCGCTGGGCAGGAAGGTCCACTTGTCCCAGGCAATCTGGTCCTGGGCAAACAGCGCGTAGGAGTTGATGGTCGGGTCGGGGAAGTCGCTGGCTTTTTTCACGCTGTCGGCGGCCGACGGGCTTGGTGCACCGATGGCGGTGCAGCCTGCGCCGACCGCCAGGCAGGTCGCGGCGCCCTCACGGGAACCGGTGACTTTCTGCTGCTTGAGGGTGGTGCCGTAGGTCACGACATGGTCGGTTTCGCCGATGCTGAAAGCCTTGTCCAACTGCGCGTCGAATACCCACTGCTTCTCTTCGTACAGGGTCTCGCGGGTGCGCAATACCTTGCGCGATGGCTGGTAGATTTCTGCGGTGGTCTGGTCGGTCTTGGCGATCTGGTAGTTGAGGCTGGTCTTGATGTGATCGGCAATCGGCGAGTCGAGGGCGAACTTGTTTTCGATGCCGAAGCGTTCGCGGGTGATGGTGTCGTTGCCCGTGCGGCCGCGGTAGAAATTGAAGCCCTGGCCACCGACAAACGGGCCACCCACTGCGTTTTTCAGGTTGGTGTCGCGATCGTCCTTGAACTTCTCGTAGGTCAGGCCCAGGCGGTTGTCTTCGCCGTAGTTCCAACCCAGTTTGGCCAGCACGTTGGTGGTGCGCGCATCTTCCGGGTTGGCGCCGGTGCGGGCCAGGCCGGTGGCGTTATTCCCGTCGTAGGATTCCATCTCGTGACCGTTGCGCTGGCTCAGGTGCAGCAAGCCGTCGAAGTCCTGCACGCGACCGGCGACGGTGCCGGAGGTCAGCCAGCTCTCATCGGCGGAGCTGTAGCCGGTCTTCAGGCGTGCGCCGTAGTCCTGCCCGGGCTTGATGATGTCGTTGGGGTCGAGGGTAAAGTAGCTCACCGCGCCGCCGATGGCGCTGCTGCCGTACAAGGCCGAGGCCGGGCCGCGCAGGATTTCCACGCGCTTGACGATTTCCGGGTCGACGTAGTTGCGGCGGGTCTTGGCGTAGGGGCCGTTGAAGAAGTTGTCCGGCACCTCGACGCCGTCCACCTGGGTCAGGATGCGGTCGCCGTCGATCCCGCGAATGTTGTAGCCGGCATTGCCGGAGCGGGTGCCGGCACCGCCCACCGAAACACCTGGCTCATAACGCACCAGTTCGCGGATGGTGTTGACGTTCTGGCGGTCCAGTTCTTCGCGGTCGTGCACGGTCACGGTGCTGGGCACGCTGTCCACGGCCTGTTCCTGGCGGGTGGCACTGATGGTCATCTGTTGCAGGGTGATGGCACCGACGGCGACGCGTTTTTCCAGCACGATGTTGTTGTTGCCCAGTTTGCGATAGCCCAGGTTGGTCCCCACCAACAGCCGGTCCAGGGCTTTATCCGCCGGCAATGAGCCGCGCACGCCAGGGGACGACACACCCTGGCCCAGTTCTGCCGGCAGGCCGACTTGCCAGCCGGTCACCGCGGTGAAGGCGTTCAGCGCCGAGACCAGGGATTGCTGCTCGATGCTGAAGCTGTAATTGCCCTGGCTGCGGCTGGCAGGCTCGGCGGCGGTGGCAGCCATGACGGGCGCACCGGCCAACAGGATTGCGGCCGTCAGCAGCGACAAGCCCTGGCGGCGAACGGGCGAAGAGGACCGGCGGTTGAAACGAGACGACATCGAGAGCGCTCCGGAAGGTACGAATCTTATAGTTGCGCACTGAATCAAATAGGAATCAGTTGCATTGGCTATAACGAGACGTATCGTCGCTGGCTATCGAGTAAAAATAATTCTCATTTAGTTCAGGATCACCAGCGCCGGGTATTCCGAGAGCTTGGCCGAGGTGATGTGGGCCAGGGAGCGCACCACGTCGAGCGGCTGGTCGAGCCGGTAATTGCCGGTGACGGCCACGCTGGCGAGCCTGTCGTTGTTGTTGACGATCCAGCCGGGGTAGTAGCGACGCAATTCGGCCAGCACTTCGCTCATCGGGCAGTTTTCGAAGATCAGCCGGCCGTCGACCCAGGCCAGGTCCTTGGTGGTGTCGAGTTTGGCCGGTTGGCCGAAGCCCTTGGGCCCGATGCGGATACTTTCACCGGCGCTCAGGCGCACCCGCGCGTCGTCAAACGTGTTGCTCAGGTCGACATCACCACGCTGTACCTGAACCTGGGCTTCACCGTTCAAGTAGCGCACCGCGAAAGAGGTGTCGCGCACGCTGGCGCGCACCGGGCCGGCGTCGATTTCCAGGGGCAGGCCACGGCTGGGCAGCACTTCGAAAAACGCCTCGCCCTGATACAGGCGGGCGATGCGCTGGTGGTCCTTGATGCTGCTGGAGAAGGCTGAGTTGGTGTTGAGCAACACTTTCGAGCCATCGTCCAGCTGCAGGCGCTGGCGTTCGCCCACCACGGTCAGATGGTCGGCCTGCAGGCGCATAGGCAGGTTGCTGAAGCTGAACAGGCCCAGCAGCAACACAGCGGCAGTGGCCAGGGGCTTCCAGTGCGGTTTGATACGGCGCCAGGCGCTGGGTTTGCGTGGCGCATTCAGGGCGACGGCAGCGCTGTGAACCGGCGCGCCGCCCCAGGCAGTCTGGGCCTTGATGAAGGCTTCGGCGTTTAACGGGTCGTTGGCGAGCCAGGCTTCAAATTCCGCCTGCTGCCCGGGTTGCGGGCACTGCAACGCGATCAGCCAGTCGAGGGCTTGGTCCATGGCCGCGTCTTGCAACACCTCATGAGCGAGCTCATGGGGGTGCCGTTTATTCGGTTCCGTCACGGTGTTCCTCGGGTCTTCGCCACGTTTTAATCAATAGTCCTACAGACTGTGCCGACAAAGCTTAAGGGCGATCCAGTCTTTCGGCCACACCTATGCAGATGGCCATGATCAGTTTCAGTTCCTTCTGCACGGTGCTCAGGGACACGTCGAGCTTGTCGGCGATCTCCTGATAGCTGCAACCGTGCAGGCGGCTGAGGATGAATATCTGCTGCTGGCGGGCGCTCAACTGGCCGAGGCTGACACTCAGGTGCTCGAGCAATTGCTCGGCCTGTGTCGCGTCTTCGGGGGTGCTGACGGGGGAGGCGACGCTTTGCAGGACGTCCAGCGGGACATCTTCCTGCAGGGTGCGGGCCTGAATCCTGCGGGCGCGCAGGTGGTCCAGCGCCAGGTTGCGCGCCGTCTGGTAGACAAAGGGTTCGAGGTGGTCGATCGGCCGTTCGCTCAGGGCCCGGGTAACGCGGAGGTAGGTTTCCTGCAACAGGTCCTCGGCGGTGCTGTGGTTATTCACCATCCGCTGCAAGGTGCGCAGCAAAATCACCCGCTGGGTGAGGAAGACTTGGTTGAAACGAGATTGGCTCACAGTGATACCAGACCGATTTGCAGCGAATGATAATGCTTATCATCAACGCAAATGGCAAGTGGCACTTTGGATTACTGTAGGAGCGAGCTTGCTCGCGAAGGGCGTCAACGATATCGCTGGCATCCTGAATAAACGCGGTGGTTTTGCGTTTTTCGCGAGCAAGCTCGCTCCTACAGGCCGAGCATTACTCGGCGTTGCACAGCGCCAGGCAGTTATCCAGCATCCGGTTCGAGAAGCCCCACTCGTTGTCATACCAGGCCAGCACTTTCAGCAGTTTGCCGCTCACTTTGGTGTGATTGGCGTCGAAGATCGACGAAAGCGGGTTATGGTTGAAGTCGCTGGAAACCAGCGGCAGGGTGTTATAGCCGAGGATTTTCGAGTGCTGGCTGGCTTCTTTCAGCAGCGCGTTGACCTGCTCGGCACTGGCTTCTTTTTTCAGTTGCACGGTGAGGTCCACCAGCGACACGTTGATCACCGGTACACGCACGGCCATGCCGGTCAGCTTGCCTGCCAGTTCCGGCAGCACCAGGCCCACGGCTTCGGCAGCGCCGGTCTTGCTCGGGATCATGTTCTGGGTGGCCGAGCGCGCGCGGTACGGGTCGGTGTGGTAGACGTCGGTCAGGTTCTGGTCGTTGGTGTAGGCGTGGATGGTGGTCATCAGGCCGCTTTCGATGCCCAGCTCGCGGTGCAGCACCTGGGCCACGGGCGCCAGGCAGTTGGTGGTGCAGGAAGCGTTGGAGATGATCTGGTGGGATTGACGCAAAATGTCATGGTTTACCCCATACACCACGGTGGCATCAGCGCCCTTGGCCGGGGCCGAGATGATCACCTTGCGCGCGCCGGCGGTAATATGGGCGGCGGCCTTGTCACGGTCGGTGAACAGACCGGTGCATTCGAACACCACGTCCACCTTGTGGGCAGCCCACGGCAGGTCGGCCGGGTTGCGAATGGCACTCACGGCAATCCGGTCACCGTTCACGGTCAGGCTTTCCTGATCATGAGCGACCTCTGCGTCGAAAGTACCGTGGACGGTGTCGTATTTAAGCAGGTGGGCATTGATCGAGCTGTCGCCGAGATCGTTGATGGCGACGATCTGCAAATCCTGACGGTAGCCTTGGGTATAAAGTGCGCGCAGGACATTACGGCCAATACGGCCAAAACCATTGATAGCGATACGTAGAGTCATTGGAAGGTGCCTGTCGTCGATTTGTTGTAAGAATTACAAGATTATTCGCATAAAAATAGAAAACAAGCCTTTTTAGTGGCAATATTTTGTTCAATCTACAACGAGTGACCTGAATCAACTGGTCCGATTGGTCAAGCAACACCCTGCCAACCTCTTCGCGGCGGGCTTTTGACCAGCATAGACACTCAGGTCGCCACATCCGTTAGCCTGGAGTTCTATACATGCATCCCCGCGTACTTGAGGTCACCGAACGGCTTATCGCCCGCAGCCGTGCAACCCGTGAGGCATACCTTGCGCTCATTCGCGGCGCTGCCAGCGACGGCCCGATGCGCGGCAAGCTGCAATGCGCCAACTTTGCCCACGGCGTGGCCGGGTGTGGCACCGAAGACAAAAACAGCCTGCGCATGATGAACGCCGCCAACGTGGCAATTGTTTCGTCATATAACGACATGCTGTCGGCCCACCAGCCATACGAACATTTCCCCGAGCAAATCAAAAAGGCCCTGCGTGAAGTCGGTTCTGTTGGCCAGTTCGCCGGCGGTACCCCCGCCATGTGCGACGGCGTGACCCAGGGCGAGCCAGGCATGGAGCTCAGCCTGCTGAGCCGCGAAGTGATTGCCATGTCCACGGCGGTAGCGCTGTCCCATAACATGTTCGACGCCGCGCTGATGCTGGGTATCTGCGACAAGATCGTCCCCGGCCTGATGATGGGCGCCCTGCGCTACGGCCACCTGCCGATGATCTTCGTACCGGGCGGCCCGATGCCGTCGGGGATCTCCAACAAACAGAAAGCCGACGTGCGCCAGCGCTACGCCGAAGGCAAGGCCACCCGCGAAGAGCTGCTGGAATCGGAGATGAAGTCCTACCACAGCCCGGGCACCTGCACCTTCTACGGAACCGCCAACACCAACCAGTTGCTGATGGAAGTCATGGGCCTGCACCTGCCGGGCGCTTCGTTCGTCAACCCGTACACGCCGCTGCGTGACGCCCTGACCCGCGAAGCCGCGCACCAGGTCACGCGCCTGACCAAGGCCAACGGCAGCTTCACGCCGATCGGCGAGATCGTCGACGAGAAATCCATCGTCAACTCCATCATCGCCCTCAACGCCACTGGCGGGTCCACCAACCACACCCTGCACATGCCGGCCATCGCCATGTCGGCGGGCATCATCCTGACCTGGGATGACATGGCCGACCTCTCCGAGGTGGTGCCGACCCTCTCCCACGTGTATCCAAACGGCAAGGCCGACATCAACCACTTCCAGGCGGCGGGAGGCATGTCGTTCCTGATCCGCGAACTGCTGGAAGCCGGCCTGCTGCACAACGACGTCAACACCGTGGCCGGTCATGGCCTGAGCCGCTACACCCAGGAACCGTTCCTGGTGGACGGCGAGCTGGTATGGCGTGAAGGCCCGATTGAAAGCCTCGACGAAACCATCCTGCGTCCCGTGGCCCGTGCGTTTTCCCCGGAAGGCGGCCTGCGGGTAATGGAAGGCAACCTCGGCCGGGGTGTAATGAAGGTCTCCGCCGTGGCCCTCGAACATCAAATTGTCGAAGCCCCGGCCGTGGTGTTCCAGGACCAGCAAGACCTGGCCGACGCGTTCAAGGCCGGTGAGTTGGAAAAAGACTTTGTTGCGGTGATGCGTTTCCAAGGCCCGCGCTCCAACGGCATGCCGGAATTGCACAAGATGACCCCGTTCCTCGGCGTGTTGCAGGATCGTGGCTTCAAAGTGGCGTTGGTAACAGACGGGCGCATGTCCGGCGCCTCGGGTAAGATTCCCGCCGCGATTCACGTCAACCCCGAAGCCCAGAGCGGCGGGCCACTGGCACGTGTGCGCGATGGCGATATCATTCGCGTGGATGGCGTCAAAGGCACCTTGGAGCTTAAGGTGGACGCCGAAGAATTTGCCGCGCGCGCGCCTGCCACGGGCCTTCTGGGCAATAACGTGGGGGCCGGTCGCGAGTTGTTTGCGTTTATGCGTTTGGCTGCAAGCTCCGCAGAGCAGGGCGCCAGCGCCTTTACCTCTGCCTTGGAGACACTTAAGTGAAGCTAGCGCTGGTCGGTGATATCGGTGGTACCAACGCCCGTTTTGCGTTGTGGCGGGATCAGGAGCTGCATTCGATCCGCGTCCATGCGACGGCGGATCATGCCAGCCCGGAAGAGGCGATCCAGGTCTATCTGAAGGAAGAAGGCCTGGCCATCGGCTCGATTGGCGCGGTGTGCCTGTCGGTCGCGGGGCCGGTGAGTGGAGATGAATTTAAATTCACCAACAATCACTGGCGCCTGAGCAAGACTGCGTTCTGCAAGACCTTGCAGGTGGACGAGCTGCTGCTGGTGAATGATTTCTCGGCCATGGCCCTGGGCATGACCCGCCTGAAGCCCGACGAATTCCGCGTGGTGTGCGAAGGCACGCCGGAGCCGTTGCGCCCTGCGGTGGTGATCGGCCCGGGCACCGGCCTGGGCGTGGGCACCTTGCTCGACCTCGGCCATGGCCGTTGGGCGGCATTGCCGGGGGAGGGCGGCCATGTCGACCTGCCCGTGAGCAGCCCGCGTGAAGCCCAGCTGTGGCAGCACATCTACAATGAGATCGGCCATGTCAGCGCTGAAACTGCCTTGAGCGGTGGCGGTTTGCCCAGGTTGTACCGGGCGATCTGCGCGGTGGACGGTCACGAGGCGGTTCTGGAAACCCCCGAGGCCATCACTGCTGCCGGCCTGGCGGGTGATCCGATTGCCCTGGAAGTGCTGGACCAGTTCAGTATCTGGCTGGGCCGGGTCGCCGGTAACAACGTGCTGACCACCGGCGGTCGTGGCGGGGTGTACATCGTGGGTGGGGTGATCCCGCGCTTTGCCGATTTCTTTATCAAGAGTGGTTTTGCCAGGAGTTTTGGCGACAAGGGCTGCATGAGCGACTACTTCAAAGGCATTCCGGTGTGGCTGGTGACGGCACCGTATTCAGGGTTGACAGGTGCTGGTGTGGCGCTTGAGCAGGCATTTGCGTAGGCAGTGATGGCCTCTTCGCGAGCAAGCCCGCTCCCACATTCAATCCCATTCCAACTGGATGAAT
>NZ_JBSVWQ010000223.1:0-9254 GCF_054071215.1 Pseudomonas sp. SDO5522_S412
CGCGATCTAATGTGGGAGCGGGCTTGCTCGCGAAGGGCTCGACTCGGTATTAAGCCAACCTTATTCCATGTCCTTGAGCCACTCAGAGCTCTTGAACCACTTGTCATGGATGCGATCGTAGGTGCCGTCGTTGCGGATCTGGTGCAGGAAGTTGTTGATGAAGTTGATGCTGTCGTAGTCGCCCTTCTTCAGGCCGAACGCCAGGGGTTCAAAGGTGAACGGCTGATCAAGGAACACCAGTTTGCCGGCGCCGACCTTGTTCACGGCCACCACGTTGTACGGGGCGTCATAGACGAAGGCGTCAGCCTTGCCGTTGACCACGTCCAGAACAGCTTCCTGCTCGTTGTCATAGCCGTGGTACTTGGCTTTGGAGATCAGCTTCTTGGCCACCATCTCGCCGGTGGTGCCGAGCTTGGAGGTCAGGCGGTATTTCTCGTCATTCAGGTCTTTGTAGGACTTGATGGTGCCCTCCAGCTCCTTGCGGATCAGCAGGGTCTGGCCGACCACGATGAACGGTTCGCTGAAGTTCAGGCGCAGGTTGCGTTCCTGAGTCAGGGTCATGCCGCTGCCGATCATGTCGAACTTGTCGGTCAACAGGGCCGGGATGATGCCGTCGTAACCGGTGGAAATCGGCTCGAACTTCACGCCCATCGACTTGGCCATGGCCTTGAGGATGTCGACTTCAAAGCCGATGATTTCACCGCGTTTGTTGGTCATCTGGAACGGCATGTAGGTCGGGTCCATGCCGACTTTCAGCGTACCGCGCTTGACCGCATCATCGATGGCGCCGGCATGTGCCGCGTTGACCGCCACCAGTGCGGTGACGCCCAGCAGCAGCATCGAAAGATACTTTTTCATCATCAAGTCCCCTGAACTCATTTTCTTGTGAGGTCGGCGCGCAAAAGGGCTGCACCATTTCGGGGTGCGATCCTAACTCACTCACCGCCGGGTACAAAGGTTTCGCCGGGATTTGTTGCCAAGGTATGACAGAAAAGCCCCACAACCGTGCAGAGAAAGGCATGGCTAGACACCTCGACCCACGGCCCAGCCAATTGCTTGATGTGTAAGCAGTTATGACTACCAGCCCACTTCCGCCATCCAACCCGAGTCCTTGAACCACTTGTCATGCAGCCGATCGTAGGTGCCGTCCTGGGCCACCTGGTTGAGGAAATGATTGATCCAGTTGAGGCTGTCGTAATCGCCCTTTTTCAAGCCGAACGCCAGGGGCTCGTAGGTGAAGGGTTGCTCCAGCGCCAACAGCGCACTGTTCTGGGGCTTGGTAATGGCGATCAGGTTATACGGCGCATCATGGATAAACGCATCGGCCTTGCCCTCCACCACTTGGCGCACGCCTTCTTCAGGTGTTGGAAAACTGCGCAGCCGTGCAGTGCCGAGAAACCTTTTCGCCGCCGCCTCGCCTGTGGTGCCTTCGGCGGCCACGATCCGGTAACCGGCCTCGTTCAAGTCCTCGATGCTCTGGACCTTGTCGGCCAACCGAGGGTTCAGCAGCACGGTCTGGCCGACGATGATGAACGAGTCGCTGAAATTGAGGGTCAGGTTGCGCTCCTGCGTGACAGTCATGCCGCTGCCGATCAGGTCGAACCGGCTGGCCAGCAGGCCGGGAATCAGGTCGATATACGGTACCGAAACCAGCTCCAGCTTGACCCCCAGCGCCTTGCTCATCTCCCGAAGCAGGTCAATTTCAAACCCGACGATCCGGCCTTTCTTGTCGGTCATCTCAAAGGGCACGTAGGCCGGATTGGTGCCGACTTTCAACACCCCCCGCCGAACGGCCTCATCTATGGCTCCGGCATGCGCCAGGTAACCGTGGGAAAATGTGACGATGCCGAGCAGCAGCATCGACAAATACCTTTTGATCATGAAAAAAGCCCCTGTTCCATTAAACACTCCCACACCCGGCCACGCGCAAGTTCGCGTAAGCCGCAGGCTTCGAGTCAGATTTGGGGGGCGATGCTAACCCACTCGCAGGCACGGCAATATGCCTCGGAGAAGGGTCTTTTGTTTCGAAATAACAAGGAGTTAGCGCGATGCAGCAGAAGGGAAAAACAACGTAGGACGGTTATCGCAAACGCCCCCGAGGTGGCACCTCGGGGGCGTCGGAATCAGGCCGGTTGAGCCTGGGACGACAGCGGCTTCAATGGCAGCAATGGCGCATGCGGATCGGCCTTGACCGATTCGCGCCAGGCGCTCAGCCACTCGGCGTGGCCTTCGCTCCAGACCTGCTCGTGCAAGCGTGCCAGGGCGACCGGGTCGCTGAGCAAGGCCAGGCGTTCACCGTTGTTGAGGCCGGCCGGGCCGACTTTCAACGCGTGGCGAACCCGGTCAACACGCAGCCACTCAATCGGCTCCGCCTGCCCGTGACGGGAAGTTGCCAAGGCGCACGCCAGGGCGTTCTGCTGCGGATCGACCACCGCCCGCACAAAACCGTCATTGAGCGCATGCCAACGGTTTTCGTGGGTGTACTTGTCGGTCGACAACAGCGCCTGGGGCGGATTGTATTCCTCGGGGATCAGGAACAGGCTCTCGTCGCGAGACTTGAGGCCCAATTTGACCCGGCTGGAAATCACCGACACCGGAATCGACAGCATCAGCGAACCGACGATCGGCACCAGCCACCACAGGAAGCTTGGGTTCAACCACACCACCAGCAGCGCCCAGAAGAAGCCGAGCAGGGTCTGCGGACCGTGGCGCTTGACTGCCTCGCTCCATGGTGTGGAGTCGTCGTCACGCTGTGGCGAGTTCCAGGTCGCCGCCCAGCCGAGGAACGCGGCCAATACGAAACGGGTATGGAAAATCATCCGCACCGGCGCCAGCAACATGGAGAACAGCATCTCCAGCAGCATCGACAGGGTCACCTTGAACTTGCCGCCGAACTCTTTCGCGCCCTTGGCCCAGATCAGGATGATGCTCAGCAATTTAGGCAGGAACAGCAGCACGATGGTGGTGGAGAACAGCGCCACCGCCTTGTCCGGATGCCATTGTGGCCACAACGGATACAACTGGCGCGGCGCCATGAAGTACTGCGGCTCCATCAGTGTGTTGACCGCCAGCAAGGCCGTGGACAGCACCAGGAAGAAGAACCACAACGGCGCCGACAGGTACGACATCACGCCGGTGAGGAACACCGCACGGTGCACCGGGTGCATGCCTTTTACCAAAAACAGGCGGAAGTTCATCAGGTTGCCGTGGCACCAGCGACGGTCACGCTTGAGTTCGTCCAGCAGGTTCGGCGGCAGCTCTTCGTAGCTGCCCGGCAAGTCGTAGGCAATCCACACGCCCCAGCCGGCACGGCGCATCAGCGCCGCTTCAACGAAGTCGTGGGAAAGAATCGCACCGGCAAACGCACCTTTACCCGGCAACGGCGCCAGGGCGCAGTGCTCGATAAACGGCTTCATGCGGATGATCGCGTTGTGACCCCAGTAGTGGGATTCACCCAGCTGCCAGAAGTGCAGGCCGGCGGTGAACAGCGGGCCGTACACCCGGGTGGCGAACTGCTGCATGCGCGCATACAGGGTATCCATGCCCGACGCACGTGGCGCGGTCTGGATAATCCCGGCATCCGGCGTGGCTTCCATCAGGCGCACCAGGCTGGTCAGGCATTCGCCGCTCATCACGCTGTCGGCGTCGAGCACCACCATGTACTTGTAGTCACCGCCCCAGCGACGGCAGAAGTCGTCGAGGTTGCCGCTCTTGCGTTTGACGCGACGGCGACGGCGGCGATAGAAGATCTTGCCGAAGCCACCGGCTTCGCGGCACACGTCGAGCCAGGCTTGCTGCTCGGCGATACAGATGTCGGCCTCGTTACTGTCGCTGAGGACGAAGAAGTCGAAACGGTCCAGGTCACCGGTGGCAGCCACCGATTCGAACGTCGCGCGCAGGCCGGCAAATACCCGGGGCACGTCTTCGTTGCAGATCGGCATGACCAGGGCGGTGCGGGCGTCTTTCGGAATCGGCTCGTCACCGGCACTTTTACCGGAGATACGGTATTTATCGTGACCGGTCAGCAGTTCCAGGAAGCCCATCAGCGCGGTCCAGAAACCGGCCGAGACCCAGCAGAACAGAATCCCGAACAGCACCAGGATGCTGGTTTGCAGGGCGTAAGGCAGTACCTGGGTCGCGGTTTGCAGCAGGGTCTGGTTGCGGATCTCGTCAAAGTCGACGAAGGACCAGCCCTGGTACGGCATGATGCCTTTCATGTACCAGCCGGCAACGATCGTCTGGCCGAGCATCAGCACCAGCAGGATATAGCGACGAATTGAACCGACGGTGCGCCAGCGGGCGGCCGGCAGTACGCGCTCATCCTTCGGCGGGGCCGGTGGATTCGTGCGGCCGGTCAGGCGGCGCCAGCCACGCACCAGGATATTGGTGCGCCACGGCTCAGGCACGACCTTGGTCCGACGGATCGGCGGCGTGGCCTTGAGGCAAACCCGGCCGCTGGCGTCGAGCACCAGCATTTCGGCGTCTTGCAGCTCTTCGGCAGTGTTGAGGGTCAGCCGGGCGCCTACCGATGCCTGGGCAGCGTCGGCAGGTGCGTCGAACGTGGACGATGACAGGCGCTTGTGCAATTCACTGAAAGACTCGCAGCCCGCCAGTTCGGCGCGCTGCTCATCGGTCATCGGTAGATGCGCCAGGTACTCGGCAAGAGTCTCTGGCTGGACTTGAGAATTACTCATCGGCAGGCAACTGATAGCTCCAGGTTTCGGTCAGGACTTGCTCTGTCTTGGCCTGATCCTGGGTAGGGAGTGGTGTGGCTGGGGCAGCCGCTTCCGGCTGCTTGGCGTCCTTGTCCTTGGCGTCTTTCTTGGCTGCTTTCTCGTGCTGCTTGGCCAGGACCTTGTCGGCTTTCAACACTTGGGTCGAAACCTTCTCCGGTTCCGGCTGCACGATGTCCTGAACCAGAGCAGCACGCATTTCAGTCGGCTTGCCTGCGTCCTTGATCTTCATGCGCAGGGTCAGGCGCCAGCCTTGGGTGTGCGGGTTGTAGCGCACGCTGTTTTCAACGATTTCGGCGTTGTCGCCCACGCTGACCTGGCTGCGAACCGGTGCGTCAGCTGGCAGTTTCTTCAGGGACGGGCCCTCGAAGTCCACCAGGTAAGCCACGCTGCCGTCTGGCTGACGGATCAGGTTGGATTGCTTGACGTCGCCGGTGGAACGCAGGGTCTGCTTGACCCAGGCACTTTCTGGCGAATGGAACTCGGCGTCTTGCAATGTCCAGTGCAGGCGATAGGCAACGTCCAGCGGCTTGCCTGGCTCCGGCAGTGTTTCCGGGCTCCAGAACGCAACGATGTTGTCGTTGGTTTCATCGGCGGTCGGAATCTCTACCAGGTCGACGGAGCCCTTGCCCCAATCGCCTTCAGGCTCGATCCAGGCGCTTGGGCGCTTGTCGTAGTTGTCGTCGAGGTCTTCGTAGTGGCTGAAGTTGCGGCCGCGTTGCAGCAGGCCGAAACCACGCGGGTTTTCCACGGTGAAGTTGCTGACCGACAGGTGTTTGGGGTTGTTCAGTGGGCGCCAGATCCACTCGCCGTTGCCGGCATGGATCGACAGGCCGCTGGAATCGTGCAGCTCGCGACGGTAGTTGAGGACCTTGGACGGCTGGTTGGCGCCGAACAGGAACATGCTGGTCAGCGGGGCGATGCCCAGCTTGGTGACCTTGTCACGCAGGTACATCTGGGATTTGACGTCGACGATGGTGTCGGTACCCGGGCGCAGGATCAGGCGATAAGCGCCGGTGGCCCGCGGCGAATCCAGCAGGGCGTAGATCACCAGCTGTTTCTCACCCGGTTTTGGACGCTCGATCCAGAACTCGGTGAAACGCGGGAATTCTTCGCCGGACGGCAACGCAGTGTCGATCGCCATGCCGCGGGCAGACAGGCCGTAGACCTGGTCCTTGCCCACGACGCGGAAATAGCTGGCGCCGAGCATGGTCATGATTTCGTCTTGCTTGTCACCCTTGTTGATCGGGTACAGCACACGGAAACCGGCATAACCCAGCTGTTCGGTGGATTTGGGATCAAACTTGACGTCGCCGAAATCGAAGCGGGACGGGTCGTATTTGATTTCCTGAACGCTGTCGGCGGTGACTTCGTTGATTTTCACCGGTGTATCGAAATGCATACCCTGGTGGTAGAAGGACAGCTTGAACGGGGTGTTCTGATCGGCCCACTCGGCTTTTTCGTTGCGGAAACGAATTTTCTGGTAATCAGCGAATTTCATTTCGCGGAATTCGTTCGGCAAATTGCTGCGCGGAGCTTCGTATTTCTGCCCGGCCAGCTCTTTTGCCTTGGCCGACACATCATCCAGACTGAATGCCCACAGTTGACCCGCGCCGAACAGGCAAAACAGGGCAGAGCCCGTCACCAGTACGTTTCGTAACCGTTTGGCAGACAATTTTGGTGCATTACAGGGACTAACAATCACGAGCAACCCTCGCCGAAAACAGATCAAAAAACCAACGGCCAGCTATCTATATGCCAGGTTGGCGAGCATTGTTCCGACTCCCATGGGGCTAAATGATTCCCCAATGGCTATCGGACAAGTCTCTACCTAAGTCAAAAATGGACCAATTAACGCTGATCCCCGTAGCGCGCGATTATCTAGTAGCCCGCGTGACAACGCATCAGGGTCAGCGAAGTATTTGTAGCGAAAACCCGGTTTTTTGGGCATCACAAGTCGTTTTCAGTACATTCACGTCTGTAACAGGAAGGTGACCGGCCCATCATTGACCAAATGCACCTGCATATCAGCGCCAAAACGCCCTGCCGCTACCGTGCCATGCAATTGTTGCGCTTGTAACAGCAGATAGTCGAAAAGCGCCTCGCCCAACGCCGGCGGTGCCGCCGTAGAGAAGCTCGGCCTCAGCCCACTCTTGGTGTCTGCCGCCAGGGTGAACTGCGACACCAGCAGCAAACCGCCGCCTATGTCTTTCAAGGACAGGTTCATCTTGCCCTCGTCGTCGCTGAACACCCGATAGTTAAGCAGCTTATGCAGCAGCTTGTCGGCGCTGGCTTGCGTGTCCGAAGGCTCGACAGCCACCAGCACCAGCAAACCCTGGTCTATCGCCCCGACCACCTGCCCTTCTACCTCGACCCGGGCGCCGCGCACCCGTTGCAAAAGGCCCTTCATGCTTCTTCAGGCGGCAAATCAAGCAGGCGCCGTGCCATTTCACTCGCCGCACGCACCAGCGCATCGGTGATTCCGGGTTCGGAAGCCGCATGGCCGGCCTCGCGGATGATCTGCAACTCACTGTTGGGCCAGGCCTGATGCAGCTCCCAGGCATTGTCCAGCGGGCAGATCATATCGTAGCGGCCATGCACGATTACGCCAGGCAGGTGGGCGATCTTGTGCATGTCGCGGATCAACTGGTCAGGTTCAAGGAACGAGTTATTGGTGAAGTAATGGCATTCGATACGGGCAATCGACAGGGCGCGCTGGGGTTCGGAGAAACGCTCGATCAATTGCGGGTTCGGGCACAGGCCCAACATGCGCCCTTCCCACGTGGACCAGGCCTTGGCGGCGTGCATCTGGGCGATCTGGTCGTTGCCGGTCAGGCGCTTGTGGTAGGCGCTGAGCAGGTCGTGCCGCTCCTCCGCCGGGATAGGCGCCAGGTAGTCCTGCCAGTAATCGGGGAACAGCCGGCTGGCGCCAGCCTGGTAGAACCACTGAATGTCCTGGGGGCGGGCCAGGAAAATGCCCCGCACGATCAGGCCGTGCACACGCTCCGGGTGGGTTTGCGCGTAGGCCAGGGCCAGGGTCGAGCCCCAGGAACCGCCGAACAGCACCCATTTTTCGATGCCCAGGTGTTCGCGAATCCGCTCAAGGTCGGCCACCAGGTCCCAGGTGGTGTTGTTTTCCAGGCTGGCCCGTGGGGTGGAGCGCCCGCAGCCACGCTGATCAAAAGTAACAATTCGGTACAGATTGGGATCGAAATAGCAGCGGCTATTGGCATCACACCCGGCGCCGGGGCCGCCATGGATGAACACAACGGGCAAGCCTTCCGGGGAACCGCTTTCGTCGACGTACAGGACGTGGGTTTCATCGACGGCCAGATCGTGCCGGGCGTAGGGTTTGATCTGCGGGTACAAAGTCTGCATTGCGCGCTCCGTAAGGGGTCGAGTTCATCCCTGGGGGGACGTCTATTATTTTGCCGTCTGGCATCATAAACCCGAATTGTGCAATGAGCATGTCCTCGTGGACCTAGACCTGTGTCAGCAGAACACCACGCAGGTAGTCCAGCAGATAAACGTACAGCCGGTCGACCTCCAACACCTGGCCCCGGGCCCGCAGGCAGCCGTGAACCAGGCCTTTGCCGGGATACAGCGTGGCCGCCACCCCGGCGCCTTGCAGGCGTTCGGCGTAGAGCATGCCGTCGTCCCGCAACGGGTCGAACTGGGCGACAGCGATCAAAGCCTGCGGCAACCCGCTGAAATCCACGGCCAGCAATGGCATGGCGTAGGGCGACGGCTTGTCCGGCCCACGCAGGTAAAGGGCGAGGTAGCACTCGGTGTCGGCGGTACTGAGCAGCGGCGCGTCGACGCAATCGCGGCGGGACGGCAGGTCGGCGGGGCCGCCCAGGCCGGGGTAGATCAGGACTTGCGCCAGGGGCTGCGGCTGATGGTCATCCCGCAGGCCCAGGCACAGGGCCGCCGCCAGGTTACCGCCGGCGCTGTCACCCGCCACCACCAGACGCTGAAGGTTGATCGGCTGGGGCGCTTCGCCCACCTGGATCGCCTGCCAGACCGCACGGCAATCCTCAAAGGCGGCCGGAAACGGGTGTTCGGGTGCCAGGCGGTAATCGATGGCGATGACCAACACTTGCAGTGAGTCGGCCAGTTCAGCACACATGAAGTCATGGGAATCCAGGCCGCCGACCACCCAGCCGCCACCGTGCATATAAAGGATGCATGGCCAGCCGCTATCAGGGGTTGGCGTCGCCGGTTGATAAATGCGTACGCCCACGCCACCCAGGGAAACGTCTGACACCTGTAACCCTTCGGGCCGCGCCGGGGTGAACGCCTGGCACATGCGGTCGTAGCCTCGGCGCAATCCGGCCAGCGATGTGTCGTCGCTGGTGAAGGATTCGGTTTTTTCGACGAATGCGCACATCTGCGCGGAAATCGGGTAATGGGACATCGAAGGATCGTCCTGAAGATAAGGATTTAACAGCCGCCACGAATGCAATGTGGGAGCGGGCTTGCTCGCGAATGCGGTCTATCAGTCAATACTTGTGTGGCTGA
>NZ_JBSVWQ010000224.1:0-9220 GCF_054071215.1 Pseudomonas sp. SDO5522_S412
AGCGTTTTGGTTACTTTTGCGCTTTTCAAAAGTGACCCGCTGTAAGAGCGGAACCCATAGTCGCCATTACAAAAATAACGGATATGCCCCCGATTCATCGCGCCCACCCCGGCCTGCGCTTTTGCACAAACGCCTGAGTCCCCTCAACCCCTTCCTCACCACAAACCGCCTCGGCAAACCACTCGGCAGCCTGGTCCAACAACGGCCCCAAAACCTGCTCACCACTGGCCAGCAGCAACGCCTTGGTCCGCGCATTAGCCCCCGGAGCACACCGCAAAACCTGCCCCAACACCTCATCCAGCCGCTCCGCCAACGCCTGCGGATCGTGCTCCACAAAATGCACCAACCCCAACCGCAGCGCCTCAACCCCATCAAACCGCGCCGCCGTCAAAGCCAGCCGCCGCGCCTGGGTCAGCCCGATACGCTTCACCACGAACGGGGCAATCTGCGCCGGCAACAACCCAAGGCCGGTCTCCGGCAACCCAAACTGCGCCTGATGATCCGCAATCGCCACATCACTGACACACACCAACCCAAACCCGCCGCCCAACACGGCACCCTCAAGCACCACAATCACCACCTGCGGCAGCGCCTCCACTTCCTGCAACAGCGTGCCGAACGCCCGGTTCAACGCCTGCAAGCCTCCCGCGGCTCCCGCGCGAGCCATGTCCTTCACATCGCCACCGGCCGAAAAATGCCCACCCGCGCCGCTGATAACCAACGCCCGCACGCTCTTGTCCCCAGCCACATCGGCCAGTACCGCACGCAGTTCGTTGACCATTTCCAGGCTCATGGCATTGCGGCTGTCCGGCCGATTGAGGGTCACATGCAGCACCCCGTTATGCGGTTCCAGCAACAACGTGTTCACGACTTTCTCCCCGGCAGGGTGCCCATCAATTTACAGATGATCCCCAGCATGATCTCGTCCGCCCCACCACCAATCGACACCAGCCGCACATCGCGATAAGCCCGGGCCACCGGGTTGTCCCACATGAACCCCATGCCGCCCCAATATTGCAGGCAACTGTCGCTGACTTCCCGGCCCAGGCGGCCGGCCTTGAGCTTGGCCATGGAGGCCAGGCGCGTCACGTCCTGGCCCTTGATGTACTGCTCGGTGGCCTGGTACACCAGCGCCCGCAGGCATTCGATTTCGGTGGACAGTTCGGCCAGGCGGAAGTGGATCACCTGGTTGTCGATCAGCGCCTTGCCGAAGGTCTTGCGTTCCTTGCAGTAATCGATGGTGCTGTCGATGCAGTACTCCAGGCCCTTGACCATATTGGCCGCGCCGAACAGCCGCTCTTCCTGGAACTGCAGCATCTGCATCATGAATCCCGCACCTTCATGGCCGATACGGTTGCGCTGGGGGATGCGCACGTCGTCGAAAAACACCTGGGCGGTTTCCGAGCTGTGCATGCCGAGCTTTTCCAGGGGCGGGCTGACGCTGATGCCGGGGGTGTTCATCGGCACCATGATCAGCGACTTGTTGATGTGCGGCTTGTCGTCGGAGGTGTTGGCCAGCAGGCAGATGAAGTCGGCGCTCGGTGAGTTGGTGATCCACATCTTGCTGCCGTTGATCACGTAGTCGGTGCCGTCCTTGCGGGCATGGGTTTTCAGCCCGGCCACGTCGGAGCCGGCGCCGGTTTCCGAGACGCCGATGCAGCCCACCTGTTCGCCGCTGATGGCCGGGCGCAGGAATTCTTCGCGCAATTCATCGGAGCCGAAGCGGGCGAGGGCCGGGGTGCACATGTCGGTCTGCACGCCGATGGACATCGGGATGCCGCCGCAGCGAATGCTGCCGAACTCTTCGGCGGCGACGATCGAGTAGCTGTAGTCGAGGCCCATGCCACCGAATTTTTCCGGCTTGGAAATACCCAGCAAACCGAGGTCGCCGGCCTTGCGGAAGATCTCGTGGATCGGAAAGCGTCCGGCCTTTTCCCACTCATCCACATGCGGGTTGATCTCGCGCTCGACAAAGCCACGGACGGTGCGACGCAGTGCTTCGTGTTCCTGGGTGAAGATCATTTTTATTGTTCTCCCTATGGGGACGCGGGGCGTCCCGGGCTGCATTCCCACGCGGAGCGTGGGAACAATCATCAAAACCGCGCTGCACCAAAGCTGTTGGGCTGTAGTTGCCGCACCTCGGCCTCGTGGCAGATGTCCAGCAGAAACCCGAGCAAGGTCCGTGTATCCCGTGGGTCAATCAGCCCGTCGTCCCACAGGTTCGCGCTGCCATAAAGGGCGGTGGACTGGCTGTCGAGTTTCTGTGCGGTGACCTGTTCGAGCATGTCGAGCACCTTGGGGTCGGGCACCAGGCCGTCTTTCAGTTGCTTGGCTTCGGTGACGATCCGCAGCACCTTGCCCGCCTGGGCGCCGCCCATCACGGCGGTGCGACTGTTGGGCCAGGCGAAGATAAAACGCGGGTCGAGCCCACGGCCGCACATCGCATAGTTGCCGGCACCGTAGGAGCCGCCGACGACGATGGTCAGTTTCGGCACCCGCGCATTGGCCACCGCCTGGATCATCTTCGCGCCGTGCTTGATCACGCCTTGCTGTTCCGACTCGGTGCCCACCATGAAGCCGGTGGTGTTGTGGAAGAACAGCAGCGGTGTCTGGCTCTGGTCGCACAGCTGGATAAATTGCGCGGCCTTGCTCGCACCCTTCGGGGTGATTGGCCCGTTGTTGCCGATAAAGCCACAGGCGCGGCCCTGGATATGCAGGTGGCCGCAGACGGTGTGCGGGTCGAACTCGCCCTTGAATTCGAGGAAGTTGGAAGCGTCCGCCAACCGCGCGAGGATTTCGCGCACGTCGTAGGGCTTTTTTGGATCGTCGGGGATCAGCCCCAACAGCTCGTCAATCGGGTACAGCGGCTCGCTGTAAGCGCGCTTTGGCACAGGCGGCAAGCGGTCATCCCACGGCAACAGGCTGACAATCTCACGCACGATGCGCACGCCGTCAGCGTCGTTTTCCGCCAGGTATTCAGCGGTGCCGGCGGTTTGCGCATGCATCTCGGCGCCGCCCAGTTCTTCATCGGTGGCGACTTCGCCGGTGGCGGCCTTGAGCAGCGGCGGGCCGGCCAGGAACAGCTTGGCCTTGCCACGCACCACCACCACGTAATCCGAAAGACCCGGCTGATAAGCGCCGCCCGCCGTGGCCGAGCCATGCACCACGGTGATCTGCGGCAGGCCCATGGCCGACATCCGCGCCTGGTTGGCGAAGCTGCGGGCGCCTTCGACGAAAATCTCGGCGGCGTAGTTGAGGTTGGCGCCGCCGCTTTCTGCCAGCGTCACCACCGGCAGTTTGTTTTCCATGGCGATCTGTTGCAGGCGCAGGGATTTTTTCAGGCCCGAGGGGGAAATGGTCCCGCCCTTGATCGCGCTGTTGTTGGCCACCACCAGCATGCGCACGCCGCTGACGTAGCCGATGCCGGCGATCAACCCGCCCCCAGCGGCGCTGCCGTCTTTGTCATCGTGCAGTTTGTAGCCGGCCAGGCTCGCCAGTTCAAGGAACGGCGCGCCGGGGTCGAGCAATAAATTCAGGCGTTCCCGTGGCAGCAGTTGCCCGCGCTTGTCGAACCTGGCCTTGGCTTCGGCGGCCTTGCCCAGCAGGTTTTGCTCCAGCTGGCGCAATTGATTGACGCCCGTGAGCATCGCTTCGCGGTTCTGCGCGAATTGCGGGCTGTGGGCGTCGAGTTGCGAGTCGATCACCGGCATGGCTTATTTCTCCTCCTTGAGCACGTCCGGCAAGTAAGCCCGGTGGAAACCATTAAAGGACACGCTCGGCGGTTGCGCCTTGTGCAGCGGCCAGGCGCGGCTGCCCAGGCTGGCGGCGCCGTCGATGCGCAAGGTGCTGCCGCTGACGAACGCGGCGGCGGGGCTGAGCAAGAACACAATCGCCGCGCTGACTTCCGATTCGGTGCCGATGCGCTTGAGCGGTACATGCTCGCGCAAGGTCGGGATCACCGCCTTGAATGCGCCTTCGTAGGTGTCCATGCCGCTGGAGGCAATCCAGCCCGGCGCCACGGCGTTGACCCGCACCCCGGCGTAACCCCATTCAACGGCGGCGGTCTTGGTGAGGTTGTCCATGCCCGAACGTGCCGCACCGGAGTGGCCCATGCCGGGCATGCCGCCCCACATGTCGGCGAGCATGTTGACGATGGACCCGCCGTGCTTGCTCATGCTCTGGTTGAACACTTCCCGGGCCATCAGGAAACCGCCCACCAGGTTGGTGCGCAACACGGTTTCAAAGCCCTTCTGGTTGATCGACGCGAGCGGCGAGGGGTACTGGCCGCCGGCGTTGTTCACCAGGCCATGAATCGGGCCGTGCTCCTGCAGGACCTGGCCGACCAGCGCCTTGACCGCTTCTTCATCACGAATATCGCAGGCCTGCCAGCTGGCGCGACCGCCGTCCTCACTGACCTCCGCCGCCACCGTTTGCAGTTTTTCCGGCTTGCGCCCCACCAGGATCACATGGGCGCCGAGGGCTGCCAGCTCGTGGGCGGTGCAACGGCCAATGCCACTGCCGCCGCCGGTAACGATGATGGTCTGCCCCTGGAACAGGTCGGCTTTGAAGATCGAGTCGAAGGCCACGGCGTGGGTCCTTTAAGTGAATTGATCGGCAATGTGCTGCGGCACGGCAATCGGGATTTCCAGCAACTGTTGGGCGAAGGCCTTGCCTTGGGGATCGATGCGCAGGCTGGCAATCCCGCCGCCACCCAGGGCGTTTTCCAGCAGGAAGTTCAGGCTGTGGCTGCCGGGCAAATACCAGCGCTCGACGCGGCCGTGGATCGGGTCGAGCACGTGGCTCATCCAGTCGACGATCACTTCGGGCGTCAGTGCCTCGGCGATCCACGGCAGGTAGTCGGGCTCGCGGGCGATCACCCCGATGTTGCTGTGGTTGCCCTTGTCGCCGGAGCGGGCCACGGCCAGCTTGACCAGCGGCACGTTGGCGTCGGCGCGGCCTTGGGGTTTGGGCGGATCGATCAATGCGATCGAGGTGTTCAGCGGTTTGGCGACGGGCAATTCGCAGGCATGCCGTTCGCCAAGGAAGTCGACCTGCAATTGGCAGGCGCTTTTATCGATCAGGAATGAAAACAACCGAATCAGCGGGTACACCGTGGGTCGCCCGCCGACGATTCCGGTGAGCCCCGGCGCCATGCCGGTGGCCGCCTGGGCAATCTCCCGGGCGAACAGCACCAGCGCCTGTTTGCTGGGGTGACGCACCGCCAGTTTCACCACCACTTCGCGGCAGTCCTGGCGTTGGGCATGGGGGCCGTAGGTGGCTTCGCTGCCCAGCAGTTCGATGTTGATGTCGGTGTAGGGCGCCCAGCCGCGCTGGCTGAACAGCTCTGAGGTCTTGTTGATGATCGCCTGGCTGACCCGTTCGGCCTTGGCCACCGCGTCGATCCCGGCGATCAGGCAACTGGCGGTGCAGCGAAAACCATCCGGGTAGGTGGCGCTGATCTTGTACTGGTCGGTGGGCGGCAGGCCTTTGGCGCCGTGCAGGTGCACGCGGTTTTTGCCTTGTTGCCGGAGCTTGACCTGGCTGAAGTCGCAGATCACGTCGGGCAACAGGTAGGCGCGCGGGTCGCCGATTTCATACAGCAGTTGCTCGGCGACGCTCAGTTCGCTGATCAGTCCGCCGGTGCCCTCGACCTTGCTGACGGTGAACTGGCCGTCGGCACTGACCTCCACAATCGGGAAACCGATGTGTTCGTAGTCCGGCACCTCCCGCCAATCGGTGAAGTTGCCGCCGGTGCACTGCGCGCCGCATTCGATGATATGCCCGGCCAATGCCGCCTGGGCCAGGCGGTCGTAGTCCTGCCAGGACCAGTTGAATTCATGCACCAGCGCTGCGCTGACCACTGCGCTGTCGACCACACGGCCGGTGATGACGATATCGGCGCCCAGCTTCAACGCCTGCACGATACCGGGCGCGCCGAGGTAGGCGTTGGTGGATACGCACATCGGCGGCAAGGGCGCGCCGCTGAACATGTCGGTGACGCCGTGCAGTTGCTTGAACTGCGGTTGCAGGTCATCCCCCAGCAGTACGGCGATCTTCAACGGGATTCGGGCCTGGTCGCAGGCCGCCTGCAACGCGGCGGCGCAGGCCTGGGGGTTGATCCCGCCGGCGTTGCTGATCACGCGGATGCCCTGGCGCTGGATATCCGCCAGCAGCGGCGTCAGCACCTCGACGAAATCCGTGGCATAGCCGGCCTGGGGATCTTTCATTCGCGCTCCGGCGAGGATCGACAGGGTGACTTCCGCCAGGTAGTCGAACACCAGGTAATCCAGCGTGCCGCCGTGCACCAACTGCGCAGCGGCGGTGCAGGTGTCGCCCCAGAAGGCGCTGGCGCAGCCGATGCGTACCGTCTTGTTCATGGGGCGTCCTTCCTCTGGTTTGCTGGCACCCACACTACCAAGCAAGCGCTTGGTTTGTAAACTCTGGTCATAACTTTGCCCCAAGCGCTTGCTTGGTTGGCTGCCACGGCCTAAATTGCCGCCCAAGACGTAACCAGAAGTTAAGGAGAGCAGCATGGATGAGCAAAAAGCCCTGCGGGTGATGCGCACCATGGTCGACGCCGGCCAATTGACCGACCCCGACAGTGCCCGTGGCAAGCTGCTGCAAACCGCGGCCCACCTGTTTCGCAACAAGGGTTTTGAGCGCACCACCGTGCGTGACCTGGCCGGCGCGGTCGGGATCCAGTCCGGCAGCATCTTTCATCACTTCAAGAGCAAGGACGAAATCCTGCGGGCGGTGATGGAGGAAACCATCCACTACAACACCGCCCTGATGCGCGCTTCCCTGGCCGAGGCGAGCAACGTGCGCGAGCGGGTGCTGGCGCTGATTCGTTGCGAATTGCAGTCGATCATGGGCGGCAGTGGCGAGGCCATGGCGGTGCTGGTGTATGAATGGCGTTCTCTGTCGGCCGAGGGCCAGGCCCAGGTGCTGGCCTTGCGCGATATCTACGAAGAGATCTGGTTGCAGGTGCTGGGGGAGGCGAAAAACGCCGGTTACATCAAGGGCGATGTGTTTATCACGCGGCGTTTCCTGACGGGCGCCTTGTCCTGGACCACCACCTGGTTTCGCGCCCAGGGCAGCATGACCCTGGAGCAACTGGCCGACGAAGCCTTGCTGATGGTGTTGAAAGCTGACTAGCCCTTTCGCGCAAGCTATTAATTGTGTGGCAGAAAGTTGTCTCGATAGACAAAAACGCCTAGCTTAGCGGGATCAAAGTTTTCGACGGTGTGTGCCTTGATGTTTTCGCCTTGGCGATTGGCTGCAGGACTCTCAATATGGGCACTTGGCGCACTGTGGCTGATGCCTGCCTCGGCCGCCCAACTGGTGAGGGTCGGTGCTGCGCATTTCCCGCCATACACCGTGCGCCCGGAGCAGGGCGCCGACACCGGGTTGCTGCCGCAACTGGTGGAAGCCTTGAACGCCCTGCAAACCGACTACCAGTTTGTGCTGGTACCCACCTCGATTCCCCGGCGTTTTCGCGACTTCCAGCAAGGTCGGGTGGACATGGCGATCTTCGAAAACCCCAAGTGGGGCTGGCAGGATATTGCCCACACCGATGTCGACATGGGCCTGGAGGATGCGGAAATCTTCGTGGCCCAGCAGGAGCCCGGTCGCGACCAATCGTATTTCGCCGACCTGACCGGCAAGCGCCTGGCGGTGTTCAGCGGCTATCACTACGCGTTCGCCAACTTCAACCCCGACCCCAAGTACATGGCGGAGCACTTCAACGCCACCTTGACCTATTCCCACGACAGCAACCTGCTGATGGTCGCCCGGGGCCGGGCCGACATCGCCCTGGTGACACGTTCCTACCTCAGTGATTTCCTGGTGCGCAATGCCGATACGGCGGGGCAGTTCCTGGTGTCCGAGCGGATCGACCAGGTGTACCACCACTATGCGTTGCTGCGGCCCAAGGCGCCGATCACGGGGCCGGCGTTCGCCGGGCTGCTCAAGCAGCTGAGGGACAACGGCCAGTTGCTGAAGATCTTCGAGCCTTACCGCATCGATGTAATGCCGGTACCGTGATCGTCTAAATTTTTGCCCTCGGCTCACGTCACTTGTTGAACTGTCGACGATTCGTGAGCCCATCCCATGTCCAATCTGAATGACCTGTCAGTGCTGCCCTTGCCGGCGGGACCCGCCCTGAATGCTGATGAAACTGATAGCCGCCTGAGCCTCACCCTTGAGGGCCAGCCGCTGATTCGCCTGCGCCTTGAGCGGGGTGATGAGGTGCAGGTGCATTTGCAGGAGCCCGCCAGTGTGCCGGCTGCCCGTGCCTTGTGGGCGGCGTGTTATTGGCTGTTTGCCAGGGAGCCCGGGCGTCAGCGACTGGTCTGGTGTCTTGAGCATGCGCCGGAAGATGCCTTGCGCAGTGGGTTGCTGGTGGCGACCGGGGTTGCCGGGCAGTTTCATTGCGAGCGCACGTTGTTCTGGCAGTTGCCGCAACCGTGGCTGGGGCAATCTCTCACGGGGACTTATCCGCAGCAGATGATCATCAGCGGTGGCAAGCGTCATCCTGCCCGTGCGCCGAAGCCGCGGGGCGAGGTGTATCGGCGGTTTGATGCGCGGCTGGGGGCGTGGATTTCACTGCGTACGGTGGAGATTGATGTTGATCTGGCGCGCTTCAATCGTTGGCAGAACAGTGCGCGGGTGGCGAATTTCTGGCAGGAAACCGGCAGCCTGGAACAGCATCGGGAGTATCTGGACAAGCTGGAAGCGGATCCCCATGCGTTGACGTTGATTGGCTGTTTCGATGATGAGCCGTTTGCTTATTTCGAGGCGTATTGGGCGAAGGAGGATCGGATTGCGCCGTTTTATGACGCGGCGGATTACGATCGCGGGATTCATATGCTGGTGGGCGAAGAGCACCACCGTGGTCCGCACAAGGTAGCGAGCTGGTTGTCGGCGCTGGTGCATTACTTGTTTCTCGATGATCCGCGTACGCAGCGTGTGGTGGCTGAGCCTCGGGCGGATAACGGGAAGATGATTGGGCATATGCAGAATCAGTGTTTCCACTGTGAGAAGGAGTTTGATTTTCCTCATAAGCGGGCGGCGTTGATGATTCTGGGGCGGGAGCGGTTTTTTGAGCGGTGTGGGTTGGTTTGACTGAGCAAAAAATCTGAGTGCACGAAGATCAAATGTGGGAGCGGGCTTGCTCGCGAAAGCGCAGTGTCAGTCAATGCATGTGTGACTGATCCACCGC
>NZ_JBSVWQ010000225.1:0-9143 GCF_054071215.1 Pseudomonas sp. SDO5522_S412
AGTCGCCGGATGCTTGGCTGACCCACCGCATTCGCGAGCAAGCCCGCTCCCACATTTTGTTCTGCGTCAGTCTTCGAATTGGCGGCGCTCGTTTTCGATGGCTTCGGCCAGGGCGCGGGCTTCGTCTTCTTCGTCGCTCAGCGGCGGTTGTTCGAGCGCTGCGACGGCGGCCAGCAGTTTGGCACGCGCTTCGGCGACGCCGAGGATGTCCTCCTCGGGTTCAGGCTCGGGCTCATCTTCAACTTCGACTGGCAGCTCAACCTCAACGTTCAGTTGCAGCGCAGGCTCCTGCTCACCGTCACTGGCCGCACCATCACGCAGCAAGTCATCGAAGTCAGTCTTGATGCCCTGCTCCATGTCATCCAGTTCCAGCAACAATGTGTGGAAACTGGTTTCGTCCTTCGGCTCTTCCGGCTCGGCGCTGGCGTCGGCCAGCTCCTGCAACCCGGCGGGCACCGGTGCGTCGTCGAAATCCAGGACCGGGTCCGGCTCCATCTCCCGCAGCTCGGCCAGCGGCGGCAAGTCGTCGAGGTTTTTCAGGTTGAAGTGGTCGAGGAACACCTTGGTAGTGGCAAACATCGCCGGCTTGCCGGGCACGTCGCGGTAGCCAACGATCCTGATCCACTCCCGCTCCAGCAACGTCTTGACGATATGGCTGTTGACCGCGACGCCGCGCACGTCTTCGATCTCGCCCCGGGTGATCGGCTGGCGATAGGCGATCAGCGCCATGGTTTCCAGCATCGCGCGGGAATAGCGCTGCGGGCGTTCTTCCCACAGGCGGCCGACCCACGGCGAAAACTTCTCGCGAATTTGCAGGCGATACCCGGAAGCCACTTCCCGCAGCTCGAAGGCACGGCCGTCGCAGGACTTGCGCAGAATCTCCAGGGCCTTCTTGAACACCGGCGGCTCAGGGCGCTCGGCTTCTTCAAACAGTTCGAACAGGCGCTCCAGGGATTGCGGCTTGCCCGAGGCCAGGAGAAAGGCTTCCAGCAGCGGAGCCAGTTCGCGGGGTTCAGTCAGATTCATCGATTCAGCTCTTTATTCGGCTCGCGCCCGCACGTGGATAGCCGCAAAAGGCTCATTCTGGACCAGCTCGACCAAGGATTCCTTGACCAGCTCAAGGATCGCCATAAAGGTCACGACTACCCCCAGGCGCCCTTCTTCCTTGGTAAACAGCTCGACAAACGGCACAAACCCGCCGCCCTTGAGGCGATCCAGCACATCACTCATGCGCTCGCGGGTGGACAGTGCCTCGCGGCTGACCTGGTGGCTTTCAAACATATCGCCACGGCGCAGTACTTCGGCCATGGACATCAGCAACTCTTCCAGGCTCACGTCCGGCAGCAGCTTGCGCGCCCGGGCTTCCGGGGCGTCGAGCTTGGGCACCACCACATCGCGGCCGACCCGGCTCAAACCGTCGATGCCTTCGGCCGCGGCCTTGAAGCGCTCGTACTCCTGCAGGCGGCGGATCAGTTCGGCGCGGGGGTCATCCTCTTCCGCCTCGATAGTCTCCGAGCGCGGCAGCAGCATGCGTGACTTGATTTCCGCGAGCATCGCGGCCATCACCAGGTATTCGGCGGCCAGTTCCAGGCGCACGGTCTGCATCAGTTCGACGTAGCCCATGTACTGGCGGGTGATTTCCGCCACCGGGATGTCGAGGATATTGATATTCTGCTTGCGGATCAGGTACAGCAGCAAGTCCAGCGGACCTTCGAAGGCTTCGAGGAAGACTTCCAGCGCATCCGGCGGGATGTACAGGTCCAGCGGCATTTCCATCACGGCCTGGCCGTAGACCATGGCAAATGGCAGTTCCTGCTGGGCGCCCGCCTGGCTGTCGACGGCTTCCACGGCCGACATTCAGGCCTCGACCATGAACGGTGCCGGGTCGCCACACCCTACGCGCACCACTTCCGGCTCGCCGTCGGCCAGGTTGATCACGGTGGAGGCCTTGTTGCCGCCGTAGCCGCCGTCGATGATCAGGTCGACGTGTTTTTCCAGCAGCCGGCGCATTTCATAAGGGTCGTACAACGGCTCTTCTTCCCCCGGCAGGATCAGCGACACACTCATCAGCGGCTCACCGAGTTCGGCCAGCAGCGCCAGGGCGATCGGGTGTTCCGGCACCCGCAGGCCGATGGTGCGCTTCTTCGGGTGCAGCAGCAGGCGCGGCACTTCGCGGGTGGCGTTGAGGATGAAGGTGTAGGGCCCCGGCGTGTGGGCCTTGAGCAGGCGGAAGGTGCCGGTGTCGACCTTGGCGAACAGCCCCAGCTGGGACAGGTCGCTGCAAATCAGTGCGAAGTTGTGGTTCTTGTCCAGGTCACGCAGGCGTCTTACGCGCTCGACCGCATTCTTGTCGCCGATCTGGCAACCGATGGCGTAGGACGAATCCGTGGGGTAGATCACCACGCCACCGGCACGGATGATCTCCACGGCCTGTTTGATCAGGCGCGCCTGCGGGTTTTCCGGATGAATCTGGAAGAATTGACTCACGTGTTCTACCTGTTCAGACGGTGGCAATAATGGGGTCATGTTTGAAGCGACACCAAAGGGGCGGCAAATCTTCCGGAACGGCGCGGTACTCGCCAATCTCGGACCAGCCGCCGGGGCCATGAAAATCACTGCCGGCGCTGACCAGCAGACCAAATTCACGGGCAAGAATCGCCAGGCTGCCTACCTGCTCGGCGGGTTGATGCCCATTGACCACTTCGATTGCGTGGCCGCCCGCTCCAATATAGTCGCCAATCAGCTTGCGACGCTTGCTGCGGGTGAAATCGTAATGCCACGGATGCGCCAGGCTGACCCAGGCACCTGCTGCCCGCAGTGTGCCAACGGTGTCTTCCAGGGTTGGCCAGTGTTGCTTGACGTCCCCCAGCTTGCCGGCACCCAGCCATTTGCGGAACGCTTCGGCGCGATCCTTTACAAAACCTTCACGCACCATCCAGTCGGCAAAGTGCGGGCGGGCCGGGGCGTTGCCGCTGTCACCCAGTTCCTGCTGGATGGCGCGGGCGCCTTCCAGGCCGTTGGGCATGCCCTTGAGGGCCAGCTTGCGGCTTATTTCTTCGGACCGCAGCCAGCGGCCATCGTGCAATTTGGCGATGGCCTCCACCAGCGGCGGCGCGTTGACGTCGAAACCGTAGCCCAATACGTGGATGGTTGCGCCGCCCCAAGTGCAGGACAATTCAACTCCGTTGACCAGTTGCATGCCCAACGCATGCGCCGCCTCGCGGGCCTCTGCCAGGCCTTCGAGGGTGTCGTGGTCGGTCAACGACAGGACTCGCACGCCTTTTTCAAACGCACGCGCAACCAGGACCGCGGGCGCCAGGGCGCCGTCAGAGGCTGTGCTATGGCAGTGCAAATCAACATTCACGGGAGTGTGTAACCTCAAGTCAGCTGGCGCTTTCGCTACCAAGGATGTTTGTTATTATGCCGCCACATCCAGCTTCTGGCTCTTACTGTGAAACAATTCATCGACTTCATCCCGCTGTTGCTGTTTTTCATCGTTTACAAAACCGACCCTCGCGTTATCGATCTTGCCGGCCACGAGCTGACCCTCGGCGGCATCTACAGCGCCACGGCGGTGCTGATCATCAGCTCCGTGGTGGTCTACGGCGCGCTCTTCATCTCCCAGCGCAAGCTGGAAAAAAGCCAGTGGCTGACCCTGGTCGCCTGCCTTGTGTTCGGCAGCCTGACCCTGGCCTTCCACAGCGAAACCTTCCTTAAATGGAAAGCCCCGGTGGTCAACTGGCTGTTCGCCCTGGCCTTTATCGGCAGCCACTTCATCGGTGATCGCCTGCTGATCAAGCGGATCATGGGCCACGCGCTGACCTTGCCAGACCCGGTGTGGACCCGCCTGAACATCGCCTGGATCGTGTTTTTCCTGTTCTGCGGCGCCGCCAACCTGTTCGTCGCCTTTACCTTCCAGAGCTACTGGGTGGACTTCAAGGTGTTCGGCAGCCTGGGCATGACCGTGCTGTTCCTGGTCGGCCAGGGTATCTACCTGTCGCGCCACCTGCATGACACCGACCCTACCACGCCGAAAACCGAGGACTGACATGCTCTACGCCATCATTTCCACCGACGTCGCCAACTCCCTGGAAAAACGCCTGTCCGTACGCCCGGCCCACGTCGAGCGCCTGAAACAGCTGCAAGCCGAAGGCCGCCTGGTACTGGCCGGCCCGCATCCTGCGGTAGACAGCAACGACCCGGGAGACGCCGGTTTCATCGGTAGCCTGATCGTCGCCGAGTTCGCCTCCCTGGCGGCGGCACAAGCCTGGGCCGATGCTGATCCGTATGTAGCGGCCGGCGTGTACGCCCAGGTGCTGGTCAAACCGTTCAAGCAAGTCCTGCCTTGATTCGTTGCGCGCTGAACCAAATGGCTTCAGCGCACTCCTAAACGCTCATTATTCCCGGTAACCTGCCGACAACGTTCTGAATATTCGTGTGGAATCAGGAGTTCCGATGCGCTTACGTCAGTTGTGTCTGTTGGCAGTGTTAATGATCGGGGCTACGGCCCACGCTGAAGAAACCTCGAACACCGGCAGTTCCACGCCCCTGTCCTTGAGTGCCGGCAGCCAGATCACCGATTTGCAGCAACGTTTGAAAGAAAGCGAACGCCAGCGCGATGAGCTGAGCAAGCAATTGCAAAGTGCTGACGCCACGCGGGAAAGTACCCAACTGAGTAAACTGCGCCAGGAGAACCAACGCCTGGTCCAGCAACTCAAAGAAGCACAGGGCAGTGCCTTGCCACGCTGGCTTACCGAGCAACAACAATGGTTCGTGACCGGCGGGGCAGTCGCACTGATCGCCCTGTTATGCGGGATCTTCGCCAGTGGCGGGCACCGGCGCCGTCGACAATGGCTAAATTGAGTGAGTCATGAGCGAGCTGTTACTGATAGATGATGACCAGGAGCTCTGTGAGCTGCTGACCAGTTGGTTGAGCCAGGAAGGTTTCCAGGTACGCGCCTGCCATGACGGCTTGAGCGCCCGCAAGGCATTGGCCGAAGCCGCCCCGGCGGCCGTCGTGCTCGACGTGATGCTGCCCGACGGCAGCGGCCTGGAGCTGCTCAAGCAATTGCGCAGCGACCACCCGGAACTGCCGGTGCTGATGCTCTCGGCCAGGGGCGAACCCCTGGACCGGATCCTCGGCCTGGAACTGGGCGCCGACGACTACCTGGCCAAACCCTGCGATCCTCGTGAACTGACCGCGCGCCTGCGCGCCGTGCTGCGCCGCAGCCACCCGGCCGCCGTGTCCACTCAGTTGGAACTGGGCGACCTGTGCTTCAGCCCGGTGCGTGGCGTGGTCACTATCGATGAACAGGAATTTGCCCTGACCGTGTCCGAAAGCCGCCTGCTGGAAGCCTTGCTGCGCCAGCCCGGCGAGCCGCTGGACAAGCAGGAACTGGCGCAAATCGCCCTGGGCCGCAAGCTGACCCTGTATGACCGCAGCCTGGACATGCACGTCAGCAACCTGCGCAAGAAGATCGGCCCGCACCCGGATGGCCGGCCACGGATCGTGGCGCTGCGTAGCCGCGGCTATTACTACAGCCTCTAGCCCGCGTAGCAGCTGTCGAGCCTCGGCGAGGCTGCGACAGCATCTCCTCGGTACAGGTGTCAGACCGCAGCGCCTGCCTCGCAGCCTCGCCAAGGCTCGACAGTTGCTACGGTCGCCAATAGTTTTGTCAGCCCCGCCCAAAATCCTCTTTACCCAAGCTTTACCGTCCCCTGACTGCCGCTGACCTTGATCTCCGTAATCTACTCACATCCGGACTCACCGGAATAGAGACAGGAGAATCACCATGCGCAAGACCCTTATCGCTTTGATGTTCGCTGCTGCCCTGCCAACCGTTGCCATGGCCGCTGCGCCAGAAGGCCCAGGCCCGATGGGCGGTCCTGAAGGCCACATGATGGGTGGCCCAGGTCACGGCGGTGAACACGGCATGCGGGGCAAAGGTGGCCCTTTCAGCCAGCTGGACCTGAGCCCTGAACAGCGCCAGCAGATCGGCAAGTTGATGGGCCAGCAATGGCACGCTCGCAAAGAGTTGGTGCGCAAGTACCTGGACAAACTGCCAGCCGCTGATCAGAAAGCCATGAAAGACGAAATGGCGGCCGCCAAGCAGAAAACCCAGACCGACATCCGTGCCGTGCTGAAACCCGATCAACAGAAGAAATTCGACGAGATCGTGAAGAAACAAGCCGAGCGCCGCGCCGAGTGGAAGGAATTCCAGGCCTGGAAAGCCCAGCAGCCGCAAAAAGCGCAATAATGATCTAGCTTCACTCCCAGCCCAGTGGCCACCGCCGCTGGGCTTTTCCTGTTTGAGGATTTCTTGTGCGTTCATTGTTCTGGCGCGTCCTTGCCAGCTTCTGGCTGGCCATCGCCCTGGTTGCCGGGTTGTCGATCCTGCTTGGGCATATGCTCAACCAGGACGCCTGGATTCTCAGCCGCCACCCCGGGCTCAATAACCTCGCGCAGGAATGGACGCAGCTTTACGAGGCCCAGGGCGAGGACGCCGCCCAGGAGCTGCTGCAGCAGCGCAAGCGTCAGTACCACATTGACGTGCAAGTGCTTAACGAAAGCGGCGAGCCTGTGGTGCGCGGCACTTTCCCGCGCCGCGCCGCCGCCCTCGAAGCCCGGCAAAACGACAGCCAGGACCGCCACCTGCCCTGGCGCCGGCTGACCGCCGAGTACACCAGCGAAAAAACCGGCGACACCTACCTGCTGATCTACCGCATTCCCCACCCGGAACTGGACGCCTGGCACCGCAGCAGCCTGCTCTGGCCGTTAAGTGCCCTGGCGATTGCGCTGGTGGTGCTGACCCTGTTCAGCCTGTTGGTGACGTTGTCCATCACCCGCCCCCTCAGCCGCCTGCGCGGCGCAGTGCACGACCTGGGCCAGACCACCTATCAGCAGAACAGCCTGGCGCGGCTGGCCAACCGTCGCGATGAATTCGGCGTACTGGCCACCGACTTCAACCGCATGGGCGCCCGCCTGCAAAGCCTGATCGGCAGCCAGCGCCAGTTGCTGCGGGATGTGTCCCACGAACTGCGCTCGCCCCTGGCCCGCCTGCGGATCGCCCTGGCCCTGGCAGAACGGGCCACGCCCGAAGCGCGGGAAAAACTCTGGCCGCGCCTGACCCGCGAATGCGACCGCCTGGAAGCGCTGATCAGCGAAATCCTGGTACTCGCCCGGGTGGACGCCGATAACGCCAGTGCCGAAGACATCGACCTCAACCCGTTGCTCCGGACCCTGCAAAAAGACGCCTTGCTCGGCGCGCCGGACCAACCCGTGCAGCTGGATGCCGAGGCCGGGCTGCACCTCAAGGGCTGGCCGACCATGATCGAACGCGCGGTGGATAACCTGCTGCGCAACGCCCAACGCTTCAACCCGCCCGGCCAACCGATTGAAATGGAAGCCAGACGCCAGGGCGAACGCATTGTGATCAGTGTGCGCGACCACGGCCCCGGCGTGGATGCCGAACACCTGAGCCAACTCGGCGAGCCGTTTTACCGCGCCCCGGGGCAAACCGCCCAGGGCCATGGCCTGGGCCTGGCCATTGCGCGGCGCGCCGCAGAGCGCCATGGCGGCAGCCTGATCCTGGCCAATCATCAAGGCGGCGGCTTTATCGCCAGCGTGGACCTGCCACTGGAGCCGGGGGTTGTCATTCAACCCTGATGATCTTCTATGATGGTCCTTCTCATTAGGAGGGCCTTTGATGACTGATCTGCTCACCCCCATCCAGGAAGCACTCGATTTACCCGTCACCCCACTGGCCGTAACCGAAGTCGGCGCCCTGCCCTCGACCTTTGCCGTCACCGAACTGGCCAGCGCCAGCATCGGTGCCGCAGGCCAGGCGGTCGCCCAGTTGCTGTTGCAGCAAACCGGGCGCCTGCCCTCGGTGACCGTGGACCGGCGCCTCGCCTCGTTCTGGTTCTCCTCCTCGCTGCGCCCCGACGGCTGGACCACACCGCCGCTGTGGGACCCGATAGCCGGCGACTACGCCTGCACCGATGGCTGGATTCGCCTGCACACCAATGCACCGCATCACCGTGCCGCCGCCGAGCGCGTACTCGGGCAGGTCGCTGACCGTGAAGCAATGGCCGCGAAGGTTGCGCCATGGACCGCTGCCGAGCTGGAACAGGCGATTGTCGAGGCGAACGGCTGTGCGGCGCAGATGCGCTCATGGCAAGACTGGCAAGTTCATCCACAAGGCTTGGCGGTCAATCAGGAACCGCTGGTCCATCGCCAGACCTTTGCAGCCCTCAGCGACAAACCCTGGCTGGGCTCGGTGGCAAGGCCGCTGGCGGGCATCAAGGTGCTGGACCTGACGCGCGTATTGGCCGGCCCCACCGCCAGCCGTTTTCTGGCTGGCCTCGGCGCCGATGTACTGCGCATCGATTCCCCTGACTGGAACGAACCCGGCGTGGTGCCGGAAATGACCCTGGGCAAACGTTGCGCCCGCCTGGACCTGAAAAACCCCGACGACCGCCTGATCTTCGAAAACCTGCTCAAGGACACCGACATTCTGCTGCACGGCTACCGCGCCGATGCTTTGGAGCAGTTGGGCTACGGTGAGGCCGCGCTGCAAGCCCTCGCGCCTGGCCTGATCGACGCCAGCCTCAACGCTTACGGCTGGGGCGGCCCGTGGCGCAATCGCCGGGGGTTCGACAGCCTGGTGCAGATGAGCACCGGGATTGCCGAGGCTGGCAGGCAGTGGAAAAAGTCGGAAAAACCGGTGCCGCTGCCGTTGCAGGCGCTGGACCACGCCACCGGGTATTTGATGGCGGCCAGTGCGATTCAGGCGTTGAGTGAACGCTTGAAATCCGGCCGCGGCGGTTCGGCACGGTTGTCCCTCGCGCGCACGGCAAAACTGTTGGTGGACGCAGGACAAGTCCCGGAACAACTACCGCTGCGGGCCGAAGAACCGGGTGATCAAGGCTTGGTGGTGGAGCAAACCGCCTGGGGCCCGGCCCACCGCTTGCTGCCCCCGGTGACCATCAGCGGGACACCGTTGCAGTGGGACTTGCCCGCAGGGGAATTGGGCTCACACCGCCCTCAGTGGTGACCGAAGATCCTGTGGCGAGGGAGCTTGCTCCCGCTGGACTGCGCAGCAGGCCCCAACTTTTTGGTTAATGGGGCCGCTTCGCGCCCC
>NZ_JBSVWQ010000226.1:0-9128 GCF_054071215.1 Pseudomonas sp. SDO5522_S412
TGGGGCTTTTCCAAAGTGAGCCGCTGTAAGAGCGGAACCATAGGTGGCCGTTACCTAAATAACGGATATACACACCACACCACCACTCAAATCCTACGTCTACGCCCCAACTGCGGAATCCCCAAAGCAGGCACCACCTCCACCCGCTCCACCCGCTTCCCAACCACCCCCGCCAACCCCACCACCGTCGGCTGACTGAACAACGACCGGGCATCCACCTCCAACCCCGCCTTACGCAGCCGCGCCACCACCCCCACGGCCAACAACGAATGCCCTCCCAACTCAAAAAAGTGATCCTGACGCCCCACCCGATCCAGCTTCAGCACCTGCGCCCAAACCCCAGCAATCACCGTCTCCACCTCCCCCTGAGGCGGTTCATAGGCGCGACTCAACACCGCCTCCACCCCAGGCTCCGGCAACCCCTTGCGATCCAGCTTCCCCGCCGGATTAAGCGGCCACACCTCCACCCGCACAAACGCCGAAGGCACCATGTACTCAGGCAACCCCTCCACCATGTAACTGCGCAACGCCTCAAGCCCCGGCACCGCATCACGAACAGTGAAATACGCCACCAACCGCTCATCCCGAATCAACGCCGCCACCTCGCGCAATGCAGGATGCGCCGCCAACCGCGCCTCAACCTCCCCCAGCTCCAGCCGCACCCCACGCAGCTTCACCTGAAAGTCATTGCGCCCCAGAAACTCCAGATTCCCGTCCGGCAAATACCGCACCAGATCCCCCGTGCGATACAACCGATCCCCCGCCACAAACGGACTGTCGATAAACCGCTCCGCCGTCATCTGCTCCAACCCCAGATACCCGCGAGCCACGCCCACCCCGCCGATATGCAACTGCCCACTGCACCCCAGCGGCACCGGCCGATCATGCTCATCCAATACGTAAAGCCGGGTATTACTGATGGCCCGCCCAATCGGCAACTGCAACCCCGGCACCGGCGCACCCGGCTCCAGCGTCCAGGCACTGCTGTCCACCGTCGCCTCGGTCGGTCCGTAGACGTTATGCAAGCGCACCTTGGGCAATCGCGCCTGAACCCCACGGGCCAAGGCCTCTGTCAGCTCCCCACCACCGCATAAAACGTCGGTAAGGCTGGTACAAAGCGCAGACTCCTCCAGCTCCAGAAACTGCTGCAACATCGCCGGCACAAACTTGATCACGCTGACCTGTTGCTCACGAATCACCTGCGCCAGGTACGCCGGTTCACGGTGCCCATCGGGACGCGCCAGGACCAGGCGCATGCCATTGGTCAGCGGCCAGAACAGCTCCCACACCGAACCGTCAAAACTGAACGGCGCCCGCTGCAACAACGCGCCACCCTCGGCATTCGGGCACAGTTGCGAGCCCCAGTGCATCAGGTTGCCCAGGCCCCGATGCTCGATCATCACGCCCTTGGGCGTGCCGGTGGAGCCGGAGGTGTACATCACGTACGCCAGGTTGCGTACGCTCAGCCCCGGCACTCGCGGGTTGCCTTCAGGCGCCTGCTGCCAGGCGCCGTGGTCGAGGTCGATCACCGGTATCGACACCTCCCCCGGCAAATCCCGGGTCGCGCCGTGTACCAGCAAGGCGACCGGCGCGCTGTCTTGCAGCATGTAGGCGAGACGCTCGCGAGGGTAGCCCGGGTCCAACGGTACATAGGCGCCCCCCGCCTTGAGGATGGCCAGCAAGCCCACCACCAGGTCCAACCCGCGCTCGACACACAAGGCGACCCGCGAATCCGGCTGCACGCCGCGCTCGCGCAGGTGATAGGCCAGGCGGTTGGCGCGCTCGTTGAGCTGGCGGTAAGTCAGTTGCTGCTCACCGGCCTGCACCGCCACCGCGTGAGGTGTGTGCCGGGCATGGGCTTCGAACAGGGCGTGGACGGTCTGGTCCACGGGGTAGTCGGTTTCGCTGGCGTTGAAGTCCACCAGTTGCTGTTGCAGTTCGGTCGCGGGCAGCACCTGCACATCGAACAGCGGCGCCTCGGGCGTCTCCACCAATCCCGCCAGCACCGTGCCAAGGTAGTCCAGCAGGCGCTGGGCACCGACCTTGCGGGGCGCCTTGGCCTTGAGCCGGAAACCGCTGGCCAGGTCGTCCACCGTCAGCATCAGTGGGTAGCTGAGGATGTCTTCGCTGCTCAGCAATTCGATGCCGGGCTGCAGCACCTCGAGTGCCTCGACCGAGACATGCCGGTAATTCAGCAGGCTGTTGAACAGCGGTGTGACGCCGCTGCAACGCTGGGCCAACGCCAGGGACGCTTGCTCGTGGGCGAGCAAGGCGCTGAGTTGCTGCTGCGTCTGCCTGATCGCCTCGCGCACCGTCACCCCGGCCAGGCGTACCCGCAGCGGCAAGGTGTTGATGAACATGCCCAGGGCACGGTCGGCGCCCTCACCTGCTTGCAAACGCCCCAGCAGAACCGTACCAAACACCACATCGTCACGGCCCGAGACGCGACCCAATACCTGGGCCCACGCCAGATGAAACAGGCTCGCCGCGCTGACACCCAAGGTGCGGGCCTGCTCACGCAACAACTGGCCGAGTGCGTCGGGAAGCAGCACGTCGGCTTCCTCGGTGTCACGGCGATCCGCCTGGCGCTCCTGTAAACCGAAGGCCAGGGTCGGCTCGTCGACATCCGCCAGCCGCCCGCGAAAGAACGCTTCGTGCCCGGCCTGGCGTTCCGCTGACCGGGCCTGGGCGACCACGTTGCGATAGGGCACCGGCGCCGGCAATTGCTGTTGCTGGCCAAGCAGATGGGCCTGGATTTCCGCCATCAGTACTTGCGTCGATGTGGCGTCGTTCACCAGGTGATGGAAACGCAGCATGCCCACCCAACGGCGGTTCTGCCGGTCTTCGGCGTAATCCAGGGCCATCAGCGGCGCCTTGCGCAAGTCCAGTGGCCGCTGGCGTTCGCGCAGTTGTTCGAGAATTGAGTCCCCCTGGAGGGCCACCGATTGCACGTCCAGAATCGCCTTGCGCCACACCACTTGCATCGGTTGTTCGAGGGCATCCCACGCCAGGCTGGTGCGCAGGATGTCATGGCGGTCGATCACCTGTTGCAGCGCCTGGGCGAACGCTTCCAGCTGTTCACGGCGGGCAAAGCTGAACATCGCGTGTTGCTGGTACGGATCGCGCTCGTCAGTGATGTGGTGATACAGCAGGCCTTCCTGCAACGGCGCCAGCGGGTAGATCTCCTGCACATTGGCGGCGCCACCGGGGATCGCGGCGACGATGCGTTCTATCGTCGGCGGGTCCAGTTCGGCCAGCGCCAGCAGGTCCGGAGTAATCAATTGGCAACCTGCCGGAACACGGTTGGCCGGCACCTCAAGCTCGGTGCCCTGGCCGACCGCTGCCGCCAGTGCGGCCAGGGTCGGCTGGCCGAACAGCACCTGCACGTCGGCCTGCAACCCGACCTGGCGCATGTGCTGCACCAACTGGACCGCCAACAGCGAATGGCCGCCCAACTCGAAGAAATGGTCATGCCGCCCCACCCGCTCGACGTGCAGTACATCGGCCCAGATCTGCGCCAGGGCGATTTCCGTAGGCCCTTCGGGGGCTTCGTAAATTCGACTGATAAATGCATCGGCACCGGGTGCCGGCAAGGCCTTGCGGTCGAGTTTGCCGTTGGCCGTCAGGGGCAGCGCGTCCAGCTTTACGTAGGCCTGCGGCACCATGTAATCCGGCAAGCGTGATTTAAGATGGGCGCGAAGCGCTTCAATCGCAACCGGCGCGTGCTCGGTGAACCAGGCCAACAGTTGCCCCTCGCGTACCAGCACCACCGCTTCGGTGACCCCTTCATAAGCCGCCAGGGCGGACTCGATCTCCCCCGGCTCGATGCGCACGCCGCGAATCTTTACCTGGTCGTCGTTGCGGCCCAAATATTCAATATTCCCATCCGGCAGCCAACGCGCCAGGTCGCCGGTGCGGTACATGCGGCCTGGGTTGAATGGGTCATCAACGAAGCGCTCTGCGGTCATGTCCGGGCGGTTCAAATAGCCCCGCGCCACGCCTTTCCCGCCGACGTACAACTCGCCTGCAGTACCGATGGGCACCGGCCGCTGTTGCTCATCCAGCAGGTAGACCGCGGCATTCGCGATGGGTTTGCCGATGTGCAGCGCCTGCCCGGCCTCAACGAGGCCCGAGGTGGCAACCACGGTGGCTTCAGTGGGACCGTAGTTGTTGATCACCGCGAAACTGCGCGCCTGGTTGAACTGGCGCAGGCGGTCGCCACCAATCAGCAGCGTGCGCAAAGTCGGGTGTTCGATATTCTGGCTGAACGCATACTCGGCCACCGGCGTGGGCAGGAAGCATACGTCCAGTGGTTGCGCGCGCCACCAGGCCAGCAGCGCGTCGATGTCTTCGGCGCCGTCGTGGGCCGGCGGCAAGTGCAAGGTCGCGCCCACGCACAGCGCTGGCCAGACCTCCCAGGCCATGGCGTCAAACCCGAAACCGGCAACGCTGGCGGTATGGCTGCCCGCGTGCAAATCGAAGGCCTGGCTATGCCAGTCCACCAGGTTGGCCACGGTGTGGTGCTCCACCATCACGCCCTTGGGCAGGCCGGTGGAGCCCGAGGTGTAGATCACATAAGCGAGGTTGGCGGGTGTCATCGCCACTTGCGGGTTGCGCGCCAACTGCGCCGTGGCGTGATCCAGATTGATGACCGGCACGCTCAATACCGGTAGCCGTTCGAGCAAATCCGTCTGCGTCAGCACCGCCACCGGCGCGCTGTCATCGAGCAGGTAGTGCAGGCGCTCGGCAGGATGGGCCGGGTCCACCGGGACATAACAGGCGCCGGACTTGAGAATCCCCAGCAAGCCCACCAGCGTCTCCAGGCCGCGCCGGGCGACGATCGCCACACGGTCGTCGGGCTTTACCCCGAGCACCAATAGCTGCCGCGCCAGGGCATTGGCCCGTTGATTCAATTGGTCATACGTCAATCGCTGCCCCTGATACACCGCCGCCACCGCATGCGGCGTCACCGCGGCCTGGGCCTCGACGCGCCCATGCAGGGTTTGCGCTGCGGGATAGGCCTGGGCGGTGGCGTTCCAGCGTTGCAACTGCGCGGTTTCCTCGGGCGTTATCAGCGAGAAGTCAGCCAGGGGCAGCGCGGTGTTTTCCAGCCCCTGCTCCAGCACATACACCAGGCGATCGGCCAGGGCCTGCACCTCGTGTGCCTGGAAGTACGCCTCGTTGTAGACGCAGTGCAGGCACGCCGTGTCGTGGTAGCGATTGCTGCGCAAGTGAATCGCCAGCGGCAACGGCTCATGGTGGTTGGACACCTTGATCGCCCGGGCCGACGCCTGGCCGTAGCGAAATTCATGGTCGTCCTGCTCATAGGACACCGACAGGTCGAACAGTTGGCCGCGGTCGGCGCGCAGCAAACCCAGCTCGCGATTCATCTCGCTCAGCGGGAAACGTTGATGTCGGAAATCCTGCTGGAGCTGGTCGCGCACGCCACGCACCAGGGCGCTGAAAGGCAGGTCGTCGCTGAACTGCAAGCGCACGGCACTGACCTGGGTGAACAGCCCCAGGGTCGAACGAAAGCGTGCATTGGAACGGTTGAGTATCGGCAGCCCCACCACCCACTCCTGGCGCTGGCCGGTGCGGCTGAAGTACAGGTACATCGCCGCCAATAACACATGGAACGCCGACGCCTGGTAATGGTTCGCCACCCGCGCCATGCGATTGAGCAGCGCCGCCGGAAACGGTGCTACCAGGGTGTTGCTCGGTGCCTCGCCCTTGGCCTGGTAACGGCGCGTCAGCAGCGGCTCTGGCAGCGCCTGGTATTTGTCCAGCCAGTAGCTGCGGTCCCGGGCGTAACGGGCCGACTCGCGATAGCGTTCATCGTTGTCGATGAAGTCGATATAGGACGGCGCCGACAGGTCCGGCTGCCGGCCCTGCTCCAGGGCGCTGTAGATACCTGCAAGGGATTGCAGCATCTGGCCAAAGCCCCAGCCATCGAGAATCAGGTGGTGAGCCTGGGTGCCGAGGCGGTAATGCTGGTCATCGAGCTTGACCAGGAAGAAGCGGAACAACGGCTCGTCGACCAGCGCATAGGTTCGCGCCATCTGCGCCTGCAACAAGGCCTCGGCGGCCGCGCGGGGATCCGGCTGGCGCGAGACGTCATGCTGCGGCACCGATACCGCCATGGCCCCAGCAAACGCCTGCCGTGGCAAGCCATCGGCCGCCACTTGCAACACCGTACGCAATGCGTCGTGCTTGGCCACCAGGTGCTCGATGGCTCGCTGGATCAATGCGGGATTCACGGTGCCCGTGAGTTCGATATAACCCCCGATGTTGTACAGCGGCGAGTCACCGAGGCGCAGTTGGTCGAGCCAGATATCCCGCTGGGCGGCGGTCAGGGGGAAATACGTCATAAGATCCTTCTCATGTGAGGTGTCGATAAGGCGCACAACGCCCCATTGAGGCGAAATCAACGGGATTTAAGCATCGCCCCGGAGGGCCGTATGTCACCCGAAACCCGGACAGCCCGGGTACCGCGCCGGGGTTGGCTGATGGTTCAGTGCTGAAACGATTAAATGGATGTAGGAGATTGGCTACATCTGGCCGATGCCATATAGCCGGGCATGTCGAGAAAATTGAGTAAATATGTTTTATATCAACTAGTTAACAAACTCTAAAATCCTTTTACACTGCAGCTTCAGCCTATATCCCTGTCGGAAATGACGAAATAATGGCGCGCTTTTTATGGCAGGTTGTGTCCCTCGTTTCCGCTACATACGTAGGACAAATCCACGTGGCTAAATGAAGCCTCGAGCACCGACCCAGGTTCAAGGAGAACGGGAGGCCTGCACACGTACGGGCAACCGTTGACGGTTTTCGACATCAAGGATGAGATGGCTATGAGTCTGACCAGCAGTATTCGGAATATGGAAAATCCGCATTTTTATTTCGAGTTGGGAGAGTTGATTTCAAGCACCGGCACTGAACACTTCGCAGCGAACATGCTGCAACTGGTCAACAAGCTGGTACCGGTTCACTTGGTGGACCTCAGTGAATGGACCCTCGACGAGCACCAGGCCTGCGTGCTCGATATCAAGTTACTTGGCAGCGACGGGTTGAAGCAGGACCTGCCGCCACCGCGCACCCTGCATCACCGCGACGATCATCCGCTGCTGAAAAAAATGCTCGGCATGAACGACCCGCTGTTGATCCAGATGAATGCCAAGGCCGACAGCACCCACACCCGCGGCACCTCCCATCAGTGCAACCTGGTATCGCGCCAGGCCAATCGGCGCTGCGTGATTTCGTTCTACCGGCCCCACACCCAACGCGCCTTTTCCCTGGCGCAGTTGTCGTTTCTCAAGAGCCTTTCGGAAACCTTGCTGCCGTTGATCGAGCGCCACGCGCAGATCAATCGACAGGCCCCGCCGGTAGCGCCCGAGCCCTCTAAAACTCCGTTGGAGCAGTCGCAATTGCAGCGCGAATTCTATAAACGCCTGTCACTCAGTGACATCACCTTATCGGCGCGGGAACAGGAGGTTTGCCTGGGGTTGTTGACCGGCGGAACCGTACCGCAGATGGCCGAGAAACTCAGCGTGAAAAACAGCTCCATCGAAACCTACCTCAAGCGCGCGGCGGCCAAACTGGGCGTGAGTGGCCGGCATGGCCTGGCCAAATGGATGGTTGGCGCGTGATGAAAAAACTGATGCTCGGCGTGGCGTGTGTGCTTGGCGGGTGTTCGTTGATCCCGGACTATCAGCGGCCCGAGGCACCGACCCCGGCGCACTTCCCGGTGTATAACGCGGACCGGGTGGGGCCATCGGCCTCCGGGCCTGACTGGCAACAGTTGTTCCGTGACCCGGTGATGCGGCAGTTGATTGGCCAGGCCCTGGTGAATAACCGTGACCTGCGGGTGGCGGCGCTGAATGTCGAAGCGTTCCAGGCGCAGTACCGCATCCAGCGTGCCGACCTGTTCCCGGCGGTGTCTGCCACGGGTGCCGAAAACCGCCAGAAAGTCCCGCGGCGCGCCACTACCACCGGCAAGTCTGCGATCACCTCTACCTATTCGGCGACATTGGGCGTCAGCGCCTACGAGCTGGATTTTTTCGGCCGTGTACGCAGCCTCAGTGAGCAGGCGATGCTGCAATACCTGGCCACTGAAGAAGCTCGGCGCAGCGCGCAACTGAGCCTGGTGGCCAACGTCGCCAACGCTTACCTGACCTGGCGCGCCGACCAGGAACTGCTGGCCCTGGCCCGGCAGACGCTGGCCTCGGACGAGCACAGCCTGCGTCTGACGTCGCGCAGTAAAACGGCGGGCAAGGCGACGTCGATTGATGTGATCCAGGCCCGGACCAGCGTCGAAAGTACCCGGGCAAGCATTGCGCGCTACCAGCGGCAGGTGGCCCAGGACCTCAACAGCCTGGCGTTGCTGGTGGGTGGGCCGGTGCCGGATTCTTTGCCGGCACAGCCGCTGTCCGACGACCTGGTAGCCCGGGTGCCGGCCGGGTTGCCGTCGGACCTGCTGCAACGGCGGCCGGATATTGTGCAGGCCGAGTATCAGCTTCAGGCGGCCAACGCGAATATTGGCGCGGCGCGGGCGGCGTTTTTTCCTTCGGTTACGCTGACGGCCAACGCGGGCACCTCGAGTAAGGATCTGTCGGGATTGTTCCAGGGGGGCTCGGGGAGTTGGGGGTTCCAGCCGCAGATCAATCTGCCGATCTTCAATGCGGGCAGCCTGCGGGCCAGCCTGGATTACGCGAAGATTCAGAAGAACATTTATGTCGCGCAGTATGAGAAGTCGATTCAGACCGCGTTCCAGGAAGTCTCGGACGGGCTGGCGGCGCGGCAAACGTATAACGAGCAACTGGCGGCGCAGCGGGATTTTGTTCGGGCCAACCAGACGTATTACGACCTGGCTCAGCACCGGTATCGCAGTGGGGTGGACAGTAATCTGGTGTTTCTGGATGCGCAGCGGTCGTTGTTCAGTTCGCAGCAGGCGTTGATTGTTGATCGGTTGGCGCAGTTGGTGGCGGAGGTGAATTTGTATACGGCGTTGGGTGGGGGGTGGGAGGGTGATTCTGCTGGGGGTGGGGGTGGGGGCATATCCGTTTCTTCGGTCACGGCGGCTTATGGTTCCGCTCTTACAGCGGCTCACTTTGGAAAAGCCCCAAAGT
>NZ_JBSVWQ010000227.1:0-9102 GCF_054071215.1 Pseudomonas sp. SDO5522_S412
GCGCTGTATCAGTCGCTGATGCTTTAACTGACAGCCTGCATTCGCGAGCAAGCCCGCTCCCACATTGGAACTACATTGGGTTTGAGAAGTGGGTTCAGTTCAGGACCGGCCTTGCCCCCATTGGCACTTTGCGCCCTGGCGCCGCCATTTCAAACAACTGCTCCACCCGAGCACTCTCCTGCGCACTCGGTTTGATCGCCAATGCACACGCCACAAAAATCCCCGCATTGACCACCAGCCCCACAATCCCGCTGGTCAACGACCCCAGCCCGGGAATGTCGTCCGGATACATCGTCGTCAGCACAATCGCCACCACGATCCCCGCCAGCATCCCGGCAATCGCGCCTTCCTTGTTGCCGCGGCGGCTGAAAATGCCGAAGAACAGCGGCACCGCCAACTGGATAATCCCCTGGTAGGAAATCTGCGCCAGCAATTGCAGTCGCGCGTAATCAAAGGTCAGGTATGCCAGCACCGAGGCGGCAACGATAAACACCACCATCCCGGACTTGGCCAGCAGCGTCAGTTGCCGGTCGGTACGCGGGGTGTTCCAGGTGGCCAGGTCGTTGGCGAACTGGGTGCCGCAGACCTGCACGCAGCCGTCGACGTGGCCGATGCTCGCCGCCAGTACGATGACGATCGCCAGCGCCAGCATCCACGGCCCGCCGATGTCGAACAGCGAGAGGAACCAACCTTGTTGCGGGTGCGCGATGACGTTCGGGTCCTGGCTGATGGCCGCGGCAAACAGCATCAGAATCCCGTAGAAACCACCCACCAACAGGATCGTGTACAGCGTGCCTTTCTTCACCGCCTTGACGCCGCTGGCGGTGTAGATGCGCTGGAAGCTCATGGGCCAGCACATCGAGCCGATCACGCCGGTGAAGATCAGGCTGAACATGTACAGCGGGCCGTAACCGGTGCCGCTGGCGCCGGGAATCAGCAACATTTTCGCCGGCAGGTGCGACAGGTTGGAGAACGACGCCTGGTCGCCGAACAGCAGGAACACACACAGCGCCGCACACACGACATAGGCGATCAGGCCCTGGAACATGTCGGTCATGATCAGCCCGCGCATGCCCATGCTCACGGTCCAGTACTGGCGCACCAGCACCACCACCACGCCGGCGACCAGGCAGGTGGTGACGCCCCAGCGGCCGAAGCTGGCGAACTGGAACAACATCGCCAACGCCTGGATGCCCATCACCACCCACGGGAATACCGAGATGATGCCGATGATCGAGGCCACGCGCTTGACCACCGGGCTGTTGAAGCGCATGCCGAGCAAGTCCGGCTGGGTGCGCAGGTTGAAACGCTGGCCCCAGGTCCACGCGCGGCGGGCCATCAGGTACATTGCCGTCACGCCAAGGGTGGCGTAGACCATGCCGTAGAAGCCCAGGGCGCCGCCGATGGTCAGGGCGAAAAACGCGGTAAAGGTCGAGCCCGGCCACCACGAGTTGGTGTAACACATGGCGATGTACCACGGCCCATAGGAGCGCCCGCCTACGGCGTAATCGGAAAAACTCGTGCTCTCGCGGTTGGTGGCGTACAGCACGGCGATCATCCCGGCCAGGAACAGGCCGATGACGCCGAAGGTGATAAAGAGGTTGGCATCGCTGGCGGTGCTGATCATTGCGCATCCCCCTCTTCGGGTATTTCGCCGGCCTTCAATTCGGCGACGTACAACGCCCACAGGCCCAGGCCTGCGAGGACGGCAATGGCGATCCAGTAGAAGATCGGCAACGGTATGCCCAGTACCAACGCGGTACTGCCGCTCACGCTCAAATAGAACGGCGGGAATAAGGCGAGCATCAGCAACAGGAAAAAGTACACGCCAAAGAGTTGGCTTTTCAGGCGTCCGGGTGGTGCGCTATCAGATTTCATGAGTCGGGTGCTCCTTGAATTTGTGGATCGTTTTTTTGTGTGATCAAACAAAAATCAAGCAGTGAAAACGCAGGCACCAATCAGCGCCCAAGTGACTTCATTCAATGCATTATTGTTGTCTGGCGCAGGCTCAAGCCTGTCTTAGCCAGGTTTCCCATTGCGAATCGTTGATGATGCTGCGGGCACGCATGTGCTTCCAGGTGCCGTATTTATAGAAGTCGAAATCCAGCTGCGACACCGCGTGCTGCACCATCGCCCAGGTCGACCATTTGATGTCCGCCAGGGCCTTGTGCAACTTGATGCGCGCGAGGTTCTGCGGGGTGACCTGGCCGAAGTAATCCTCGATCAGGGCCAGTTCCATTTCATCAGTGAAAAACATCTCGCCGAACCACAGCGCCAGTTCGTAATGCCGGTCGTTGTTGGAGGCGTATTCGAAGTCCACCAGACGAATTTGCCGACGGTCGTTGAGCATGAAATTACCCGCAAGGGTGTCATTCATGCAGGGAGCCAGGTCGATGCCGGAAGCTTGCAGCACGCCCCGGGCGCGGTCGCATTGGCGGCGCAGCCAGGCGTCGTCGGCGGGCTTGCAGCCGTTGAGTTGCTCCACCTGCCGCTGGTGCTCGGCAATCATGTCGAACACGGTCTTGGTCTGCACCAGTGGCGGCTGGTCGTTGAACGCCTTGAGGGCGTGCAGCGCGTTGTGGCGCACGTCGCGGTCGAGGAAGTCGTGGTTGGAGGAGGCGCGCCAGCCCTCCATGAACTCGAAGACTTCCACGCCGAACTCTTCAAGGAATGCGAACACCGGCGCGCCATAGCCGGTTTGCGCCGCCTTGAGGCTGGCGTCGTGGGCCGTGCGGCGGTCGATGAACATCTCGGTGCCCACGCCCGGTACCTTGAAGAAATACGCAGTGTCGATCCCGGCCACTTCCACCCGCCAGTTGGTGTTGGAAATCCCGCCGCTGACCGGTTCATAACGAATGCCGGTGCCGCCCCAACTGGCAACCCCGCGCACCGCCGCTTCCAGCTGACACTCTTGTGGCGTACACGCCTCACCTAACGCTTTCATGCCTGCCCCTCCTGTACCTGACGTAGCCAACCTTCAAACCGCGGGTCTTGCAGACTTTGGCGGCAGCGCAACAGCGTCCACTGCCCGACCTTGGAAAACTCCAGCGGCCGCGCCGAGGTAGCGCCGACCCACAGGCCCCAGAGCGTCCAGTACCAATCGTTGATCAAGGCGTACAAGCGGCAGCGCGCATAGTCGCTTTCACGGCACTCGCCGGCCCAGGCATGGATGCCTTCGCGCCAGTCGTTTTCGAAGACGTACAACTCGTTAAGGCTGATGGCCACGTCGTACCAGGGATCACCACTGCCGGCGTAATCGAAGTCGATCAGTTGCAAGGCGCCGTCCGGGCCGATCATCACGTTGCTCGCCACGCCGTCGCCGTGCAGCGGCACCGAGTCGCTGGCGTTCAGTTGCAGCGAGGTCCAGGCCAGGTCAATGCAGGTGCTGATCCAGGCGTGGTCGATGGGCAAGGCCACGCTGTAGCGCACGCATAATTCGCGCAGGTGCTGGATGTCTTGCAGCGGCGAGCGGGCGAAGCCCGGCGAGGTGCCTTGGTGCAATTGTTTCTTCAGGGCCCAGAGCGCTTGCAGGCGCCGGGGCTGCATCAATTCGTCGAGGCGGGCCCAACGCCACTCGCTGGTGGGCAACGCATCCAGCAGCAACACGCCGGCCGTGGCATCCACCAGGCGCACACCCGGCGTCACGTCGCAATCAGCTGCCAGTTGGGTGGCGCGGGCAGTGCGTTCAATGTCGATCAGCGCGCGCATGTCGTCATGCAAGACTTTGGCGTAACACTGGCCCCACGGTGCGCTGACGGTAAAACCGGCCCACTCGGTGGCCAGGCGTACCGGCGAGGCAATCCCGGCGGTGCCCTCTTCGACCACCACATGGGCGGACAAGCCGGCGGCCTCCAGGGCGCCCAGCAGCCGTGACTTAGCTTGCAAACGACTCGACATGGCAGACCTCAGCGGTAGGCGTTGGGGGTGGAACAGGCGCGGTGCAGCAACGCGGTCAGCATGTGCAGGCCGTTGCGCATGTCCTGTTCGCTGGTGAATTCCGCTTCGTTGTGGGACACGCCATTGCTGCTCGGGATAAACAGCAGGCACACCGGGTAATGCCGGCTCAGGCTGATGGCGTCGTGGCCTGACACGGTGACGCTGTTGCCGATGGGCAAGCGCAGTTGCTGGCCGACGCCGTAGGCCAGCTCGGCAAAGCCGTGATGCAGGTGGGTCGGCTCACGCAGGGCGCGGCTTTCGATGCTGTAGTCGGTCGACGTGGCGCTGGCGGTGGCCTTGAGGCTGGCGTCCAGGCGCGCACCGGCGGCGGCCAGTAATTCGGTGTCGGGCGAGCGGTACTCGACATGCAACGTCACGCTGGAAGGCACCACGTTGGGGGAATTGGGATAGATCTCCAGGCGCCCCACCGAGCTGTGCAGTTGCACGCCGTGCAGGTCGGCCTCGGCCCGCACCGCAGTGATCGCGTGGGCGGCGGCCAGCAAGGCATCCTTGCGTGCAGCCATGGGTGTAGGACCGGTGTGGTTCTGTTCACCGATGAACCGAATCCGTTGCTTGAGGGCGGCCCAGGTGTCGCGCACCACACCGATGGCCAGCCCGTCGCGCTCAAGGCCATCACCTTGTTCGACGTGGATTTCCACATAACCGGCGACGTCCAGCTCGACGCGGCCCTCCCCCAGATAACCAATCTGCTGCAGCGCATGCTTGAGGCTGATGCCATCGCCATCGCGGCAGGCCCAGGCGTCCTGCAGGGCCAGGTCACCGGTGAACACGCTGCTGCCGATCAGGCTGGGCTGGAAACGCGCGCCCTCCTCGTTGGTCCAGTTCACCACCGCCAGGTTGCACGCCGGCGTTTCGCCGCGCTCGCGCAGTTGGCGAGCCAGGCTGGCCACCGCGACTGCGCCGGCCAGTACGCCATAGACCCCATCGAAACGCCCGGCACTCGGCTGGCTGTCCAGATGCGAACCACACAGCACGTAGGGCGCTTCTGGATTAAAGGTGATCAAACCGAACATGTTACCCACTGCATCCACACGCACGTCAAAACCGCGTTCAGTCAGCCAGGCCGCGAACAGGTCGCGCACGGCGCCGTCTTCGGCCGAGGCGGCGAGGCGATGCAGCCCACCGGCCTTGGTCGCGCCGATGGCCGAGGTGTCGCGGAACAGCGCCTCGAAGGTTTCAAGGTCCTGTTCACTGGGCACCAGCAACTCAGGGGTAAAGGATATCGACATGGGCTTGCTCCAGGCGGGTCGCAAAGTCGTTGGACGGCGCACGATTGGTGACCAGGGTCGTGATGGCGCTGAACGGCAGCGTATTGATAAAGGTGCGGTGGCCGAACTTGGCGTCATCGGCCAGGATCACGCTGCGCAGGCTGTGTTTGGTCAGTTCCCGGCGCAGCAGCGCCTCGGGCTCCTGGTAGTCCATGAACCCCAGCTCAAGGTCGACAGCGCCGATGCCCATGAAGGCAATGTCGTAGTGGAACTGTCGGACGAATTCCAGGGTGTGGGCGCCAATCAGCGCGTTGTCGTTGCGGCGCACATCGCCGGGCACCACCAGCACCTGGTTGGCGCTTTGCTCGGTGATCAGGCGGGCGATGTCCAGGGAGTTGGTGATGATGCGCAACTGGCTGAACGCGGTCAGTTGCTGGGCCAGGGCCAGGGTCGAGGTGCCGGTGTCGAGGAACAGCACCATGCCTTCGCTCACCAGCTTCGCTGCACACACCGCGATACGCGTCTTGGCCTGGGGCTTGATGCGGCTGCGCACCTGCAGCGGCTGTTCTTCGTTGAGTCGCGGCAGGATCGCGCCGCCGTGGATGCGCCGCAGCTTGCCGGCTTCTTCCAGGTACTTGAAGTCGCGGCGGATGGTTTCTTCGGAGACGAACAGCGCCTGCGCCAGGTCCGACGCCTTGACGCGCTGGTGTTGGGTGAGCAGGAGCATGATTTCGTCGAGACGTGGCTGGTTGAGCATAAAAGAGGTATTCCAGGGCAGGTTCAGGCGGCCGGTATTGCGCGCCCCACGGCGAAACGCGGCGCGAGCCGGTCCAGCGGGGAGCATAGAACGTAATACAGCCATGGACAGGGTCACGGGTACCTCTCACTCATCAGGGTGTGAAAGGGCAGGACAACACAAAGCGTTTATCACCGGCGGGCCTCTTTTGAGCCCACTCCGGGTGCAATCAATCAGGGCATCAGCATCGGGGGGAGGTGCTGATCCCAGGGGGCGATGGCTTCGACGGCCGCGCAGAATTGCAGCACCTGGGCGTCGGCAAAACGTGGGCCGATCACCTGCAGGCCAATCGGCAAACCGCTCGGGCTGAAGCCGCAGGGCAGGCTGGCAGCGGGGTTGCCGGTGATATTGAACGGATAGGTAAACGGCGTCCAGCGGGCCCAGGGCACCGCGCCCTCCTCGCCCGGCCAGCCCTCGGGGGCAACCCGGTCGGCGGCGAACGGCAGGATCGGCATCGTCGGCATCAGCAGTACGTCGTAGTCATTAAACAGCGCGTGTACCTGATTGGCGAACAGTGCACGTTGCTGCACAGCCTTGAGGTAGGCCGCCAGATCGTAATCGGCGGAGCGCTTGATCAGCGCAGCGAAACCCGGGTCCAGTTGGTCGAGGCGATCGGCCAGGGATTTGCCATAGGCGATCCCGCGCCCGCCGACCCACAGGGTTTCGAAGGTGGCCAGCGGGTCTTGCCAGTCCAGGTTCAGGGTGGTGACGGTGACCGGCAGCTCATCCGCAAGGTAATGCACCGCCGCTTCGACGGTGGCGGCGATGACCGGGTCCACCGGCGTATCGAACAAGGTCGGGCAATACGCCACACGCACAGGGCCCAGCGGTTGGTCGCAGCGCGCCAGGTAGGACTCGGTGGGCGCGGGCAAGGCCTGGTGATCCAGCGGATCGGGCCCGGAGAGGATATCGAAGAGTAACGCGCTGTCGCGCACGGTGCGGGTGATCGGGCCGGCGTGGCTGAGCATTTCAGTGGCGGACCAGGGCCAGGTGGGGATGCGCCCCAGAGAGCCTTTAAGAGCGAATGCACCGCAAAAGGCGCCGGGAATGCGCACCGAACCGCCGCCGTCGGAACCCAGCGTGGCCGGGACCATGCGTGCTGCCACCGCAATGGCCGAGCCGGAACTGGATCCTCCGCTGGTGAGCTGGGGGTTCCAGGGGTTGCGGCCATTGCCGAAAACCCGGGAGGTGCTGGCGCCGGTCCAGCCGAATTCGGTAGTGGCGGTCTTGCCGAGGATGATCGCGCCGGCCTCCTTGAGGCGGCGGATGATCGGGGCGTCCTGGGTGGGGACGTTGTCCAGGCCGGTCAGCGAACCGCGGGTGGTGCGCAGATTGGCGGTGGAGAACAGGTCTTTGATGCCGAAGGGGATGCCGTGGAGCGGGCCACGAAATTGGTTGGCCTGCGCTTCTGCGGTCAGGATTTCAGCCTGCTCCCGCGCGGATTCGGTGTAGACGTCGCCGAAGGCATTCAGTGTGGGATTGTGGGTTTTGATGGCTTCGAGGCTTTGCTCGACCAGTTGCACAGGGGTCAGTGTGCCTTGGCGGATGCTTTCGGCTGCGTGCAGGACGCTGGGCATGTGGGTCAGTGAGGTATCAGTCTTCATTGAGCATCCTGGGACATCTGCGAAATGATCCAGCGGGTACGTCAATAGACGCCAAGGGAATGGAAGCTGTCAAGTTGGATTTGTTGCGTATGTGGGTTTTGTGGGGTTTATTTTTGTCGGAGATTTGGCTTACGAAAACGGGTCGGTTTAGCCGGGGATTTGGCGAAACGTCCTATCAGTAGCAGTGGATAGCTCTGACTTCTTTCTCTTACAAACCTCTGCAAAGTCCCTCGCCTGATCACACAGCGCGAGGGAACGCCGATGTTTTTTTCGATTAATGCCCTGCCCGATGGGGCTGCCTCTTGAATCCCGCCATAGGCAGGTTGGCCCTGGCTCCCATGGACGTAGAGACGAAGGACGTTGAAGCGGTCTTTCGTAACTTCAGGGAGTGCCTTAACACGTTTGACGATTGGGCTGAGAGCTTCTGGAGCTTTTCGTCGCTGGAAGTCGAGCAGGTGCTCAAGGTTGGGGATGAGGTCGCGCTGGTCGCGCCTGTTTCCTCTAAAGCCCCCAGTACCACCGTTGCAATGTGCAAACCCAATGGTGCGCTGACCCTGGTGCATATGTTTGAGAGCAAGCGGTTTGTGCCGATCGGCAACACGCCGGTCATGCTCCAGGCCATCGCCGAGGACGGCAGCCTGATCGGTCCCCCCATTCATAAAACCATCGGCCCCAGCGGCATCCTCGAAATCACCGACTGCACGCGCGACCAGCAGTATCAGGTCAGCTTCTACCCCGATGTTTCCAAGGATCACGTCAAGGCGCTCTACGCCTCCTATCAGTCGGTGATCAGCTCGCTGGAAAGCAGCTTGCGCAGTGAATGGACGAGCACCTTCGAAGAGCAGTGGAAACAGTACTCAAACGCCAGCGCCCTCGACCGTCGCAAGTTGATGGACGCCGCGTTTGTGCGAGGGATTACGAACACGCTGTACAGCCTTTGGGACGGTATTCCAAACCTGTACGACTGGCTGGCGGACATCAAACCCAATAGCGAAAAGTTGCTGCAGTACCTCTCCCAAGGCGAGCTTGAAGAGCTGTTGAAGCTCAGCAATGAGGCCATTGCCAACGGTCTTCTGGTGCTGAGCGATGAACCGCTGCTGTTCATCTATCTGTCGGCGATGTTCAGTTGGGCGCAATTGCTTCCGCCGCCGGACATGAACGAGCTGCTGGGGGAAATGACTTCCGAGGTACTGCTCAACCTGCTGTTGCTGTTGGCCACCGGCGGCATGGGTGTGGCGGTGCGTTTGGGCCCGCAGGTGCTGGGCAAGGTCAGGTCCGGCCGGGCACGGGTGTTACTCGAGCAGATGGCCAAGTTGGGCGAGGCACCACGGCTGGACTGGCACCCCAGTGTGCTTAAGCCGGTGTCGCTTAAAAATGATCCAGTGTCGATCAAGGCAGCGGCCGTGCCGTTGAAGGCCGGTGTAAACGAGGTTTCGAATCCGGCAGCGCTGGTCCGAAAGCCTAAAGCGGCGCGCACGGCGCTGGTGAAGCAAGAACATGTGGATGATGCCCCGGCTTCGGCGAAAAACCCCAATGG